>NZ_JAJAFU010000005.1 GCF_020480685.1 Deferrivibrio essentukiensis | reverse complement strand
ATCATATAATCTTTCTCTTATCTTGTGAATGTAATCTTCTGCAAGCTCTTTTTCGTAAGTAGGTAATTTACTGCAATCTTTAAGATAAGTGTTTGCATAGTCAGGTAATTTATATAGTTTTTTCCATCTACTTAAAACTTCTTCATCCGTTAATTCAGAGACAGCTTCCCGGTCAATTTTAAGGACAATATGATAATGATTACTCATAATAGCATAGCCAGCAATATGTACAGAATAAATTTCAGTAAGTTGTTTCATTCTATCGACAATCCACTGGCGGCGATGGTCAAAGTCTTTGCCGGTAGCAGAATCAACACCGCAAAGAAACGCTCTACGGACACATCTTGATACACAATGATACCAGCTTGTATCTTCAAGGGAAACAAAGCTGCTTCTTGGCTTTGTCATGGCTACCTCCTGATAGATAAAAAGTAGCAAATTCGGGCAAAAAAGTCAATAAATAAATGCCTGTCCTTTTATTTCCTTCCAAGTACCTAAATGCCTGTCCTTTTATTTTTGCCTGTCCTTTTATTTTTGTCCTTTTATTTTTATTGATAATAACCGTAAAAAAAAGGCGATATAAAATCGCCTTTAATATTTTAAAATGTTCATAAGTAATATTATAAATCAGTCCATTCAGAAGATGGAAAATCAGAAGAATCGCCATTAGAAACAGGTGAATCTGGAGCATTTTTTGCACAATCTTCATCAGTGCATTTTTGAAATTTAATTTTTTCCATTCCACTTGCCCCACCATATATTTTAGTTCCAGCACCATTATAAGTAGCGGCAGAGTAATCTTGATAGTCAGTACCATTTGGTGTAGCAGGATTAGACGCTTTAAAATCCGCATTGACATTTTTAGACATATTTAAAGTAGTATTATCTGTAAGTGAAATTGAAGTACTCCACTCTGCAAAAGCACCTGAAGATACTAAAATTAAAATTGAAATTGTTAAAAGCATTGTCTTCATAATTCCCTCCTAATAATAATTTTTATCAGCATATTCAGCTTCAGCTGATGTCTGAATAGTTTTAAGGTCGCTTAAAGCAGCAGAGTCTTGAGCATTCTTCCTATACTTAGCAAACTGTGGAATAGCAATAGCTGCCAAAATACCTATGATAGCTACTACGACGAGCAGCTCGATCAATGTGAAACCTTTTTTAGTTTTCTTCATATTTACCTCCTACGGTTTTTTTGTTGTAATCAACATAGAGAATTATATGCCATAGATTTATTATATGCAACAGAAATTTTAAAATATTGTTCTTAGTGTTTTTTATGAGTAATATTTGTGATATTAATTACTCCTTTTGTTTGTAAGTGTTTATTATATAATGAAATTATGTTTATTGTTCTAATAGTGGTTAAAAACTTTTTTGTTAATAAATAAAATTTACGATTTTTATCTCTGTTTTTCAAATTTGACAAAAATGTCAAAATTGACAAAATTGTTTGCAAGGTTAAGTGTATTTTTGTAGTGCGGTGATGAGTGGTACAAAGAAAAAAGCGGACAACCTTTAACGTAGAACATTCAACGTAGAACTTTGAACTACAAAGGTTGTCCGCCTCTTTTACTACTTAAGCAAATTAATCCCTTTATCAATAAGCTGAGTGTTAAACCCTTCTACTTTTCTACCGTTGAAAAATAGGACAGGTGTAGAGCTAATCCCTAATGATTGAGCGTATTCTTCGTTAGCTTTTACTCTATCTTCAATGGTTTTATCGTTAACAAGCTTTTTAAACTCTTCTGTTTTGCCTGACAATTCCGCAAATTTATTGATTATATCTTCATCCGTCATTTTGTCATATTTGCCTGAATACAGCTCATCAGCAAAATCTTTGTTTAACTTTATCCCTGCTTCAAATATTTTTGCATAAAGTACTGCTTTGTCGTGAATTGAAAGGGGGACATGAAGCATATAGAGTGCATAATCTTTTTTTCCTTGCAGTTTTTCGTTTAGGTAGCTGTGAGCTTTCCTGCAGAATGGACACTGAAAGTCGCTGGCATCAACAATAATATTTTTGGAATTTTTATCACCCTTGACAAATGTAAGTCTGGATAAATCAACCTTTTCGATATCATATTCAAAAGCATAGTCTTTGATAAGACTGCTCCCTTCTTTAATATTTATCACATCAGGTAAAAGGTATTGGCCGTCAGAAATTATATATTGCTTGGCTTTTCTGTTTCTTGCTTTGTCATTTATATCTACCTTAAAAAAGTAAAATCCTTTTAGTGAATCGATAGGTTTTAAATTTGTGATAGTCAGCTCAATATCATTTAGCCCTCTTTTTTTGAAATTATCAAGCAGGGCTGACTTTAAAGTGTCTTCAACCGATGCTGCAAATACAGTTGAAGCAAAAATCGTAACAGTTAGTAAATACAGAATAAATCTTTTCATAAATATGACCTCCATAAATTTTTTTGAAATATATTGGTGTAGGATTGCTTTTGCAAGGAAAAGTTTAAAAAATCTAAAGTATATTTGCAATTTGGCGAATTTATATATTAGTTAAATAAAATTTATAGTTTTTAGTTGAACAATTTTTTATAGTAAATTATAAGTTTTATAAGTTTTAATTTATACACTCAAGGAGGTTAAGGATGAAGCTCAGCCTTAAAGCAAAGCTTTTTTTGTCATTTCTATTAATTGGCTCAATTGGTGGTTTGATTGGACTATTTGGGATTTATAGCCTTTACAAGATAAGCAGTCTTGATAATTTTGACCATATAAAAGAGCTGTCAAACAATTATTTAATGCTCATTATTTTTGTTATGGTTATCGGGACTTTGATTAATTTGATAATTATTTTTCTGTTTTTAAAATATTTGTTTAAGAATATAAATAGCATAAGCTCTATTTGTAAAAATTTATATGTAAATAATTTCAGTATTAAAAAATCATCTGATATTTCAAATGATGAGCTTGGTGATGTGTCAAGGCAAGCTTACTCTTTTGTAGATAAATTTTCGGGAATTTTGAGAAGCTTTCTCGACTCTACTGTGTCATTAAAGGGTGCGGCGAATGATTTGATTGAAATTAGTGAAAATATTAATAACGGAGTAATGACGATAAATGATAAGACTCAAAGTGTATCCTCTGCTGCTGAAGAGCTTTCGGCTACAAGTGTAAATATTTTGGAAAATACAAATAATACTTTCTCCCTTTCGGAAGAATGCCAAGATGAACTTAATAAGACAATTGAAAGGATACACCTTAATAAAAGTCAAATGTTGAAAATCAACGAGTCTTCTGAGGCTGTCGCTGAAACTGTTAAAAAATTTCAAACTTTATCCAAAGAGATAGGTGGAGTAATCACAACTATTAATGATATTGCTGATCAGACTAATTTGCTTGCGCTTAATGCGGCAATTGAGGCAGCAAGGGCTGGGGAAGCCGGACGTGGATTTGCCGTTGTCGCTGATGAGGTAAGAAAGCTTGCAAATAAGACTACTGACTCTACAAAACTCATTGAAGATGTTATTAGAAGCTTAAATGATGAAGTCAAAGTAATTGTAGAGACTGTCCATAATGAGGTGAAAGAGGTAGAAAAAGGGATTGATTATACAAATATGACTGAGGAGTCAGTAAAAATTGTTAATGATAAGTTTTCCCAAATAAATGAAGCTTTAAGAAATATTACTGCGGCTGTTGAAGAGGAAAATGTTGCGATTTCAGACATTGCAGCCAGTATGAATGATGTTGCTGCTTCTATTGAAAATATTAAATCCTTGGCCACTGATAACTCAGAAGCAGGTAATAACTTGTTTAAACTATCTTTAAATCTTGCTGAATTAATGCAAGGGATAAATGTCGGAGAAATTAAAAATTTTATTGAGTGGGACAGTAGCTTTGAAACAGGTATAACAGAATTTGACAATCAACATAAAAAATTGGCAGCGCTTATTAATAGGATTTATAATGCTATCAGGGATTCAAGGGCACAAAATGAAGTAGAAGCTATTTTAAACGAATTGGTTGATTACACTGTGTATCACTTTGACAGTGAAGAGAAAGCTTTTAAACAATTTAGTTATCCCGAATATGCCGAGCATAGAAAAATTCATGAAGCATTAAAATCACAAGTGGGTAAATTTATAAATGATTTAAAATCCGGACGTTCATCAATAGGTTATAATTTAATGGAATTTTTAAAAAGTTGGCTGTTAAATCATATTAAGGTCGAAGATAAAAAATATAGCAAATTTTTAAAAGGGAAAGTGAAGTAGATGAAAAAAGCTGTCGTACTTGTTAGCGGTGGGCTTGATAGTTGCGTTACTGCCGCTGTTGCAAAAGATTTGGGATATAATCTTTGTTTGTTGCATGTAAATTACGGTCAACTAACAGAAAAGAGAGAATTAAGAGCGTTTAATGATATCGCCGAATATTACAATGTAAATGAGAAGTTAATTGTGGATATTTCCTATCTAAAGGAGATAGGCGGCTCTGCTTTGACGGATGAAAATATTGACGTGGAAGAAGGTAGTCTTAACAGAGTGGGGATTCCTAAGACATATGTGCCATTTAGGAATGCAAACATTCTTTCCATAGCTACCGCATGGGCTGAAGTCATAAAAGCTGAAAAAATATTCATAGGTGCTGTGGAAGAAGACAGTTCGGGTTATCCTGACTGCAGAAAAGTATTTTATGATGCGTTTAATAATCTTTTAAAAGTAGGTATAAATCCTGAAAATGATATCGAAATAATCACCCCGTTGATAGAGCTTAAGAAGAGAGATATAGTATTGCTTGGTAAAAAATTAAATGCTCCATTGCACTTAACTTGGTCGTGTTACAAAAGTGAAGATTTGGCATGCGGAAATTGTGACAGCTGCTTTTTAAGATTAAGAGGATTTAAAGAGGCAAATGTCAAAGACCCTATAAAATATATAACATACCCTAAATTTTATGATACAATTTAGCAAAAGGGGGTTTATATGAAAAGAATAGCACTTCTTACAAGCGGTGGCGATTGCCCGGGAATGAATGCAGCTATCAGAAGTATTGTCAGGACTTGTCTGAGTATGAATATTCAGGCTTTTGGAGTGGAGCAGGGTTACAAAGGACTTATTGAGGGTAAGCTGTTTTCTATGGAAAGTAAAAATGTGGCTAACATTATTCAAAGAGGTGGCACAATATTAAGAAGTGCCAGAAGTGAACAATTTAAGACAAAACAGGGGCGTGATATTGCCGTTGAGGTATTAAAGAAGAATAAAATTGACGGACTTATTGTGGTTGGCGGGGATGGCTCGCTAACAGGTGCCAATATTTTGTATAAAGATTATGGCGTAAAAGTTGTGGGATTGCCGGGTTCAATTGACAATGATATTTACGGCACAGATATGGCAATTGGCGTGGATACAGCTCTTAATACTATTTTAAAATGTATTGATACAATTAACGATACTGCAAGCTCCCACGACAGGACTTTCTTAATAGAAGTAATGGGGAGAAATTGTGGTTATCTTGCCCTTATGTCTGCAATTGCAGGTGGGGCTGAAGCTGTCCTGATACCGGAAATACCTTATGATATTGAGGGGATTATTAAAAAAATTAAGAAAAGATACGAAGAAGGTAAGACAAGAAGCATAATAGTAGTCGCAGAGGGTGTAGGGTCAGCGTATGACTTTGGGAAAGTATTTGGAATGATTGGTGGTTTTGATACTAGAATTACTGTTTTAGGACATATTCAAAGGGGTGGCTGTCCGACAATTTTTGACAGGATTTTGGCTACAAGGCTTGGCACTGCAGCTGTTGAGGCTCTTGTATCAGGAAGCTCAGGGGTTATGATGGGATTACAGAAGACTCAGGTCGTGCAGGTGCCATTTGAAGAAGTATTTGGAAATAAAAAGAGAATAGACAGTAAACTTCTTGAGATAGCGGAAATTTTAAGTAGGTAATATATGAGTATTGCTACTAAAAAAGGGGACAAAGGGGAAACATCACTTTTTACAGGTGAGCGTATATCTAAATCAGATTTGAGAGTCGAAGTTTATGGGACTTCTGATGAATTGATTGTATTTATAGGTAATTTAAGAGTAAATACCCATTTTTTTGAAAGTGAGCTCATTGAGATTCAAAAAAGACTTTATCGTATGAATTCTTATTTTGCTTCAAAGAAAGATAAAGAAAAATTTTTATTAACAAAAGATGATGTTGATTTTTTGGATAATTTGTTAAATAAGTTAGAAGACGAATTTGGCAAAGTAGAAGGCTTTATATTGCCATCCGAGTCAAAAGGTGCGGCACTTTGTGATATTTGTAGAGTAGTTTGCAGAAGACTTGAGCGCAGAGCTGTCACTTTAAGTAAAATTGATGATGTGGATTCAAATATTTTAAAGTTTATAAATAGGTTGTCGGATGTATTTTTTATGATGGCAAGAGTGATAGGAAGGATGGAAAAAGGGGTGTTACGTGGATTTAATTAACAAGATTACCGAAGATATGAAAACAGCTATGAAAAGTAAGGACAGTGTTGCTCTTAATACTATAAGAATGTTAAGGGCAGAAATTAAAAACGCTGAGATTCAAAAAATGGGGCAATTGAGTGATGATGAAATTATTAAAGTGATTCAAACTGCTATAAAAAAACGCAAGGAAGCAGCTGAGCAATATAAAAATGCAGGCAGGGAAGATTTGTGTGAAAAAGAGCTGAGTGAGGCAAAGGTGTTGGAAAAATATTTGCCTGAGCAGCTTAGTGAGGATGAAATAAAGTCTATTATTAGTAATGTAATAACTGAATTTGGTGGTGGCAATTTTGGAGTTGTGATGAAAAATGTTATGGAAAAAGTGCAAGGTAGAGCTGAAGGGAAAGTGGTAAATCAGTTGGTAAGGGAGATGTTAAATGGAAATAACTGATATTATTTTATTAATAATAATTGGTGTTTTTGCTGTAAAAGGGCTTTTGAAAGGTCTTATAAATGAAGCTTTTGGTATTTTAGGACTGATTTTAGGTTATGTAGTTTCGTTTCAGATTTATACACCTATTGCAAAAATCATAAATGGTATGGGCTTGAGTGATAAGGTAGCGGGAGCGGTAGGGTTTGTCCTTGCGTTTCTTATAATCTACATAGCCCTTCTAATTATAGGCAAACTTCTTGCGAGGTTTTTCAAGGCTATAAAGCTTGGCTGGGCAGATAGGACTCTTGGAGCATTGTTTGGTGCATTAAAGTCTGCGGTTATCCTAAGTATAATTTTATCAGTGGTAATTTCATTTACACCAAGAAATTCAGAATTTGCAAAAAAACTTGAAAAAAACTATGTTTCAGGAAACTTGCTAAAACTCACTCCTTATGTTTTTGATGTATTGAATAAGTTACCTAAGGATAAGAAGAAAAATCCATTTAAGAATGAAAGCTTGTTAGATAAGTTTAAATGATTTTTTTTGAAACACTTGAGTTTGATACCTTTAAAGAATATTTAAAAGGTAAGTTTGAGTCCGCCTTTGCTTGCGAATATCTGAGTAATTTAAAACCATTCCAGAGTGAAAAAGATATTTTAGCAAGTCAATCGTATTTTAAAGAGATATTTTATATTTTATCAAACAAAAATGATTTGAAACTTCCTGTGGATAGCGAATATATCGATTTTTTTATCAGAATAAAAGACCCTTATGCAGTCTTTACTCCTGAAGATTTTATAATATTTAAGAATTTTCATTCTCAGGTAAATGCTTTTAAAAAAGAGATTTTAGAGTTTGAACAAATAGTTCATTTAAAGGATATTACTTCAAATATTTATTCCTTTGCAGAAATAACGGCTTATATCTCCGAGAAGATAACTGATGATGCCAAAGTAAAAGATGAGGCAAGCAATAGCCTTTTTGATATTAGAGAAAAACTAAGAGAATTAAGAAAAACACTTACATCCTCAATTAATAAAATATTTAGCAGGAGCGATGCTGAAAAATTTATCCAAGAAAGGGTGGTAAAGGAGTACAATAATCGCTACGTGCTTCTTTGCAAAACAAATTTTAGACAATATATAAACGGGATTGTCCATTCAACCTCAGGCAGTGGACAGACCGTATACGTGGAGCCTAATTTTCTTGTAGATTTAAATAATCAATATCAAGATTTGGCGGGGAAAGAAGATAAAGAGGTAAGAAAGATATTAAAAGGTATTTTGGACAGAATTAAGTCCAATATTTATGAAATAGTTGAGTCTGCTAAAAATTATAGTAAGCTGTCCTTTATGTTTAGCGTAGCTCAAGTTTATACGGGCTATAAATATTGTATCCCGGAAATTTCAAATGAAATGATTTTTGATGAAATTTATCATCCGCTTATTTTGTTTTCAAAAGATAAAGATGCTGTACCAATATCATTTGAGATGAAGAGTAACACAAACCTTATAATCATTACCGGGCCAAATACAGGCGGGAAGACTGCTGCTTTAAAAACCGCCGGGCTTAATACTATAATTGCTAAGTGCGGTCTACCTCTTTTTGGCAGATACGCAAAGATAGTTAATTTTAATAATATATTGGCAGATATAGGTGATAATCAATCGCTGATAATGAGTTTAAGCACATTTTCATCACATATTTTAAATATAAAAAAAATACTTGATGTAGCTGATGCAAATTCATTAGTCCTGCTTGATGAGGTGGGGACTGGGACTGAGCCTCTTGAAGGTGCCGCACTGGCACTTGGGACGCTTAAAAGATTGCTTGAAAAATCTGCTAAGATTATTGTAACTACGCATTTTTCAGATATAAAAACATTTGGGTTGAAGAGAGAAGATTGTGAAATATATTCAGTTGATTTTGATTATAAGACCTTTGAGTCTTCATACAAACTTTTAAAAGGGGTAGTGGGTAAATCAAGCCCAATTGTAATTGCTAAAAAGTTGAATTTTGATGATAAAGCGATTCAATTTGCAAATGCGTATCTTAATGAAAAGGTTTCAGACAAAGAGAGGGTGTTTGAGGAATTAAACCTTTTAAAAGCTGAGATTGAAAGGGAGAAGCTGAATATTCTTGAAAAAGAAAAGATATTGGTTGCTAAAGAGTATGAGATAAATACCCGGGAAACCGAGCTAAAAGAAAAACTTGAGCTTAAAGAGATTAAACTTCTTGAGGAAACCTATCTTCTTTTGAATAAGGCAAAAAATGCTGCTGAAAATATTAAAAATATTAAAAGTGATAAGAAATTTGTTGAAGAGAATCTTGATAGAGTGAAAGATAGACTTGATAAGCTTAAAGATAAAAAGTCGATTAAGGATGAAATTAGTAAAGGGGATAATATATTTCTTGAAAAGTATAATAAAGTCGCAAAAATATTGGAGATTAAAAAAGACAGTGTACTCGTAGATTTGGAAGGGATAAAGGTTACTTTGAAAAAGAATGAAATTATAGGTAAAAAAATTAAACCTGAATCGGAAAAAATTGTAAAAGTTAAAAAAGATGTAAAATCTTCAGCGAAAACGGAAATTGTGATAATAGGCAAGACGGTTGAAGAGGCAACTGATGAGGTTGAAAAGGCCATTGACAAAGCTTTACTCAGCAATTTATCACACCTTTACATAGTCCACGGCAGAGGTTCAGGATCACTAAGAAAAGGGATACACGAATTTTTAAGAACAAATCCACTTATCAAATCATTTCGTATTGGTGATAACAGTGAGGGCGGCCAGGCTGTCACTGTTGTGGAACTGTAGTAATACAAAAAAGACAGGCTTTTTCCCCGTGATTTGTGATTGGTGAAAGATAAAAGGTAAGAAGTGAAAGGTAAACTTTGAACATTGAACTTCGAACTTTGAACTTTATAATATTATTTGCCTGGCACTTTATTTTTGGCACTTTATTTTTAAAAACTTAGAGTGCAAAAAAATATGAAGTGAATGCAGCAAATCAGACCTTGTAATTTTTTGAAAAATATTTAATAATCCTAAGTTTAATAAGAGGTGGCAATGAAGTTTAAAAGTTTATACTTGCAAGGTTTTAAATCATTTGTAGATAAAACTGTAATAGATTTCCCCGATGGTGTTACCTGTATTGTGGGTCCAAATGGTAGCGGTAAAAGTAATATTTTGGATGCTATCAGGTGGGTCTTTGGTGAACAGAGTCCTAAAGAGCTCAGGGGGAATAACATGGAAGATGTCATTTTTGCCGGCTCTGAAAGCAGAAAACCGTCAGGATTTGCTGAAGTATCTTTGGTTATAAAAGATGTGCCTGAAGATGTGTCTGTTAAATGGGGTACTTTATCTGAAGTAATGATTACACGGAAATACTATAAATCCGGTGAAAGGGAATACCTCATAAACTCCAGAAAATGTAAATTAAAAGATATTAAAGAGATTTTTTATGATACAGGTATTGGTGCGAGGAGTATTTCAATAATCGAGCAAGGGCGTGTAGAAAAGATAATACAAGCGACCCCTGAAGAATTAAGGTTATTTTTTGAAGAAACAGCAGGTGTTACAAAATATAAAGAGAGTAAAAAGGAAGCGGAAAGGCGACTTGCTCAAACAAAAGACAATTTAAATAGAATCATAGACATCATTAACGAAGTGAAAACCTCAATGGGAACCCTTTCAGATCAAGTTGAAAGGTTGGAGCACTACAAAAGATTAAAAGATGAAAAAGAGTTAAAGGAAAAAGTTTATTTTAGTAATGTCTACAAAATTGAGAAGGATAAAATTAAAGATTTAAATGAGAGAATAAATAACTTTACTGTTGAATTATCAACTGAGATTGGAAAATTTGAAAAACTTAGAAAAGAAGAATATGAAATAAAAAGTGAAATAAACAAATTGGATGTTGAGAAAAATACATTAAACGATTTGATAATTAAGGATAATGCAAACATAAGTTCATTGGAAAGTGATATTAAAATTTTAAGAAATAACCTTGATGGTGCTGAAAATACAAAAAAACATATAAAAAATGAAATAGAAAGCTCTAAGAATAAACTGAAAGAGTTGTCCGACAATAAAGAAACTCTTATTGCTGAAATAAGTGGCTTTGAAAGCGAGTTTGAGGAGTTAAACAATCAGCTTCAGGATTTAAATAATGAACTCGAAGAGCTTGTTTATCAAAAAGAAAATTATGAAGAAGAACTTGTAGAGCTTGAAAGCAGATTTCTTGAATATACAGAATCAATTACAAATAAACGTAACGAAATTTACAAATGTGAAACAGAAATTGAGCGTATTGAAAAAGATCTGACTAATCTTGAAAAAGAATACTTTGAATTGGAGTCTAAAAAAAGTGCTGCCAAAGAGGGGTATGAAAAATCTCTGAAAGAGAAGGGGAGTATTGCCGACGAATTAAATATTTTAGAAGAAAATCTAAAAAACTTTAATGAATCTTTGTCAAGCTATAAACAAACGAGAGAAAGGCTTGTTAAAGAATTAAACAGTGTCAACATGGAGTTGTCTTCACTTACGTCAAAAAGAGATACATTAGTGTCGCAGCTAAGCACGGAACTTTACGGCAACCAAAAAGGGAGCGTTAGTATAGATTCATTTAAACCAAGGCTATTTTTGGAGATTGCAAATCAACTTGATGAAAGTTTTGGAAAAATATATGGGGATTTGATAGTTTTTGATGCTGACAAAAAGGCTGATGTGCTTGAGAATATTAAAAATATCCCTATTTCAATGAAGTTTATTTTTTCCGATGAGGTGGAAGATTTTATTAAAAATCTTACTTTAGCAAGGTATGAGCAACATTCTGATAACATCATAAAAGTCGGCAACATTTATCACAAAATTGGTAGCGACAATAAAAGTAAAATTATCATTGAATTGAAGTCACAAATTGCAGATATAGAAAAAAGGTTGAAGATATTAGAAAGCTCAAAGGATGAAATTCAAAAACAAATTCATAATATTGATAAAAATTTAGAAGATTTTTCAGATAAGATAAGCAAATTATCTTCATTGAAACAGGAATATGATAGAAAAATGATTACTTTTGAAAATGCTGTTATTAATTTTGAAAAAGAAATAAAAAATATACAAGAAAGAAGCAGTATTATTTTGAGTGAAAAAGAGTTTAATAAGAAAGAGTTAAATGTAAGAAAAACCAATCTCAAAAAGCTTAAAGATGAGCTTGATATAATTGGAGACGGACAGAAAAATATAGATGCAGAGAAAGAGGATATTGAGGAAAAAATTGAATTTTACCAATCAAAAATTGATGATTTAAAGGATGAAATTTCCTCTATAAAAGCTAACTCAATGGTTATTAATGAAAGGTTAAAAAGCCATAAAAAATCGCTGCATTTGATTGAAAGAGAGATTTCAAACACTTCTTCAAATATTTCAAATTTGAAGAGCAGGCTTGAAAAATTATTGACTGTCAATATTACAAATTGGAATGCATCTATAGAGGAAAAAACACTGCTTTTGAAGGAAGCAAACATAAAAAAACTGAAAAATGAAGAGAAAAAACAGTTTATTGTTAATAAAATGGAAGAGTTAAGACAGGAGCTTGATAAGATACTTGAAAAAGTTGAGAAAGCAAATTCGAATATTAAATCCATAGAATCCAACAAAAGTATGCTTGAAATAACCATTGCAGAATGCAGGCAGCATATTATGTCTGTCAGAGAGCAGTTTTTGGATAAATTTAATATTGAAATAGATACACTTTATGGTGACTTTATAGAGGAAGACTTTAAACAAAATAAACTGAAAAATGAAATTAAACATCTTGAAAGTGAAATTGAAAATTTAGGGCCTTTAAATATGGCTGCTGAAAGTGAATACAATGAGATAAAAGAACGTTATGAATTTTTGGTTGGTCAAAAAGAAGACCTTGAAAATGCATATTCCTCGATAAATGACATTATTAATGAGATTGATAAAAATACTATAAAAAACTTTACAGATACATTTTATATGGTTAATGAAAACTTTGTGAAGGTATTTAAAATCCTTTTTGGGGAAGGGAAAGCAGAATTAAAACTCACTGATCCTGAAAATATGCTTAACACAGGGGTAGAAATTTTTGTTCAACCTCCCGGGAAAAAGCTTCAAAATATGAATCTGCTATCCGGTGGGGAAAAGGCAATGATTGCATGTACCCTTATATTTGCAATGTTTTTGTGTAAACCTACACCTTTTTGTTTTTTGGATGAGATTGACGCTCCACTGGATGATGCCAATGTGGAAAGATTTTGTAAGATTGTAAGGACATTATCTGAAAATACTCAATTTGTGATAATTACACACAATCAAAAGACTATGGCATCAGCCGATTCTTTGTATGGTATTACAATGCAGGAGCCCGGTGTTTCAAAAGTTATCTCAGTAAGGTTAAGTTAAATGTTTGAAGGATTAAATAATTACGATTTTAAAAACATTACTGTTATTCTAATTGACGATATCGGCGAGCTGATATTTAAGGTTAATTGTTCGGATAATTATGAATTTATGATGCTTGTAAATCATACGGCAAATATGATGCAGCAGCTTAAAAAGAATATTTTGTTTGGTGAAATAAAATTTGAAAATTTTTATATAAATTTTTTTACAATAGGGGATTACAAACTTTTTTACATTAAAGATAAAATATTTAGTTATGATGACAAAAAGTTGATTTATGACAGTATGGAAAAAATAAAAAACATAATAGAGGAATAAGATGGGATTTTTTGATATTTTTAAAAAGAAAAAGAGCGCTGAAGTTAAAGAGAGTGAAACTGATGTGCAGTTAATTGAGGAAAATAAGCTGAGTGAAGAGATTCTTGATAAAAAAGATGCAGAGGTTGAAGATATCTTCGAGGAAAAACCTGTAGAAGATGTTGTGCCGTTAAAGAATGAGCCGGTTAAAGAGGACAAAGTAAGTATTTTTAAGAGACTTAAAAATGGGTTAAGTAAGACTTCCGATAAAATTGTAGGTGGGATGGAGTCTGTACTTCTTGGGAAGAAAGTTATTGATGAGGACTTATTAGAGGAGTTGGAAGAGCTTTTTATTTCTGCTGATGTTGGTGTGGCAACTACCCTTAAAATAATTGATAAAGTTAGAAAAGATGTTTCAAGAAAAGTATTAAAAAATCCTTCTGAATTAAAAAAGTATATCAAAGAAGAGGTCTTTAAAATACTTAACATTGATAACAGTTTGAAAATGACTGACCAGAAACCGTATGTGGTGCTTGTAGTAGGTGTAAATGGTGCAGGTAAAACTACAAGCATAGCAAAACTTGCAAAGATGTTTAAAGATAGCGGTTTAAAAGTATTACTTGCGGCAGGGGATACTTTTAGAGCTGCAGCAATAGAGCAGCTTTGTATATGGGGAGAAAGGGTTGGTGTGCCCGTGGTAAAGCAGACTCAGGGGAGTGATTCGGCAGCAGTTATTTTTGATGCAGTGGCTTCTGCCAAAGCTAAAGGTTATGATGTAATTATCGCTGATACGGCTGGTAGACTCCACACTAAACATAATTTGATGAATGAGCTTACAAAGGTTAAAAGAGTTATACAAAAAGAGATTTCTGATGCTCCTCATGAAGTCTTACTTGTGCTTGATGCTACCAGTGGTCAAAATGCTGTAATGCAGGCTAAGGCATTTAAGTCTGATGTAGATGTTACCGGTATTGTTTTAACAAAACTTGACGGGACTGCAAAAGGGGGAGTGATTGTCGGAATTGTTGATGAGCTTGGTATCCCTGTAAAATTCATTGGATTTGGGGAATCTATGGAAGATTTGAAGCCTTTTGATGCAAGAAATTTTGTTGATGCCCTTTTTGATGAGAAGGTGAATGAAAATAATTAAGATTAATTCTGCTAACAAAGTAGACAGAAAAACATTTGACTTCTATTTTCCAAAAGATGTTGAAAGTCTTAACCCTATTGTTCCGTGTGTAAAAATTGATGATACTTTATATGTTATTGCAAATTTCGGTTTCCAGACTAATGAGTTGGTGCTTTTTGAAGAGGTTTGCGATTACGCAGCTGCCATTAATCTTGCAGTTAAATTAAGGGGTGGCAATCTAAATATTATCGAATTATCAAATATATATATGTTTATTCTAAACAATAACTTAAATGTTGAAAACTTTTCGTTTTTTAAGGAATACAATATCGTAAGTAAGAAACAATTTCATATTTTGGAAAGGCTGCAATATTTGCCTGATAACTTGAAATCTTACATAGTAGAAAAAGATATTGCCTTTAAATATTTAAATATTTTGACAAATTTTGATGAAAAGATAATAGAAATAATATCAAATTACGTTCATATAAAAAACCCTTCCGTGTCAAATTTTAGGATTTTAATCAATAATATTTACGATTTTAAGGATGAAATTAATTTTGAAAATGACCTTGATAGTGAGATTTTAAGGCTTAGAAACGAGTTTAATAAGAGAAGATTTGATTTTGAAAAAAAGATAACCGAGCTTTTGCAGATAGGAAATGGTATTGTCATGGAAAATAAAAATAATTTTGAGCTTTGCACTATAAGTGTTAATTTTGAGGTAAAAAGTTTTGAGGATTTTTTAGATAAGATTAAAACTTTAGAAAAGTCGGAAAGAAAGGTCGAGGAAGTATTTAACATATTAAAAAATAATGATTTATGTTGAAAAAAAAGCCTTAAATACAAAAATTGTAGAGTTGCTTAACAATAAAAATATTTCATACGATATTGTTGAAAGTGATGCTGAATTTGAAGATTCAAAAAGTAATATTTTTGTAACTTCTTCAAGAGGCACATTTTTAAGACCTTGCCCCGCCACTAAAATTTATAGATGCTGCCATTATCATGTGTTTGATATAATGGAAGGGTGTCCGTTTGACTGCTCATACTGTATATTACAAAGCTATTTAAATCACGAATATATAAAAATTTTTGCAGATACAAATGCTATAAAGGATGAGCTTTCTATCCTTGATAAGAAAGGGAGGTTTAGGGTAGGCACGGGGGAATTGTCGGACAGCCTTGCCCTTGACAATATTTTTGAGTTTTCCAAATTTTTTGCTCCTATCGTAAATAACCTTGAAAATATACAATTTGAGTTTAAAACAAAGTCGGCAAACATAGGTAATCTGCTAAACCTGAATCCAAAAAATATTATCGTTTCTTTTAGTTTAAATACGGAATATATAGCTTCACATGAAGAACATAGAGCTGCGTCGATAAATGATAGGATTAATGCTGCCAAATCTTTAACGGAATATGGATATAAGGTAGCATTTCATTTTGATCCGATAGTGATTTACCCTGATGCATTTCAAGATTATGAAAAAGTTATCAGTAAACTTGTAAATGAAATTGATGAAAGGTATGTTGAATTTATTAGTTTATCTACCTTCAGGTGCATACCATCTTTGATAGATAAAATAAGGGAAAAGTTTGACAGAAGCATTTTAACCAAATACAGTTATATCTCAGGACTTGATGGGAAATTTAGATATTTCAAGCCTGAGAGATTGGAAATATTAAACTTTGTTTACAAAAGTATTAGAAAAAAATGGCAAAATGTATTTATATATTTTTGTATGGAGCACGCAACAGTTTGGAATAAAATAATCGGGTATGACCCCGGTGAGAGAGAAGAATTTGAGCGATATTTTCCTTGGAAAAGATAACAAAATCTTAGTTTTTGATATTGGTGGCACTAATATTAAATGTGGTCTTTTTGACGGTAACGGCAATCTTATATCATCCGATAAAGTTTATACACCAAAAAACTACGAAGGTTTAGTTGGGCTGGTAAAAGACAGATGTGTTGAATATAACGTCAACTATGTCAGTTTGGGAGTCCCCGGCACTGTAAGTTATAAAGAGGGTATAGTGAAATATGCTCCCAATCTAAAATACATTGTTGGCAAAAATATTATTGATGATTTAAAGATGGTTAACATATTTTCAACAATTGAGAATGATGCAAATATGGCTGCTTTGGGTGAGTATTTTGTGTCAGATTATAAAATTAAAAATTTGGCTTTGGTTACACTTGGTACAGGTGTCGGCGGAGGTTTGATTTTAGATGGTAAAATCTTAAGAAGTGAATTGAGTGTTTTTGAAATAGGACATATGACTATTGAAACAGACGGCTACTTATGCGGGTGCGGTAAAAAGGGATGTTTTGAAGCTTACTGCTCTAAAACAGGTTTAGAAAAAATTTATTTTGAGCTTAGTGAAAATAGAGTTTCGATTGGAGAAATATTACAGTTGGTGGAGCGTAAAAATAATTTAGCTATTTTGGCTGTAAATATTTTTGCTAAATATCTCGGTGTAGGATTATCTAACATTGCAAATATATTTTCTCCCGAAGTTATAATAATTGGCGGTGGATTGTCGGAAGTGGCAACTTATTATTACAAAAGTACTATTAGGGTGTTTGCAAAAAATATTTTCAATGCTTACAAAAACAACACATGTCTTGCTGTTTCAAAGCTCAAAAATAAAGCTGCTCTGTATGGTGGTTATTATCTTTTGAGGCAAAAGTATGGACAAGTATAAATTAGTTACAGAATACAGCCCAAGTGGTGACCAACCTGAAGCGATAAAAAATCTTGTTAAAAATTTCAAAAATGGATTAACCAGACAGGTACTTTTAGGGGTAACAGGCTCAGGTAAGACATTTACTATGGCTAATGTGATAGAGCAGTTAAATGTCCCCACTCTTATTATCGCTCATAATAAGACTCTGGCGGCACAGCTTTACGGTGAATTTAAAAACTTTTTCCCTGACAATGCAGTAGAGTATTTTGTGAGTTATTATGATTACTATCAGCCTGAAGCCTATATGCCGCAGACTGATACATATATTGAAAAGGATTCATCTATAAATGAGGAGATTGACAAGTTAAGACATTCTGCTACGAGAAGTCTACTTGAGCGAAGAGATGTTATAATAGTTGCAAGTGTTTCATGTATTTATGGTTTAGGTTCACCCGAAGCTTATCACGGGATGTTAGTATCAGTTGAAGTTGGTGATGATATTGGAATTGATGAAATTCTACAAAAATTGGTTGAAATAAAATATGATAGAAATGATTACGATTTTCATAGAGGAACATTTAGGGTAAAAGGTGACACTTTGGAAGTATTCCCTTCTCATGAAGATAAACTCGCTTATCGAATAGAATTCTTTGGTGATGAGATAGACAGAATATCTGAATTTGACCCGCTAACAGGTCAAACCATACAGACAAGGCCTAAAATTGCTATTTATCCCAACACTCACTATGTTACAAGTAAAGTGACAGTAGATGATGCAATCAAGCAGATTAAGGCGGATTTGCTTGAGAGGGTAGCTTATTTTGAAAAAGAAAATAAGCTGCTTGAAGCTCAGAGGCTTTCTCAAAGGACTATGTTTGATATCGAAATGATAAAAGAAACCGGCTATTGCAATGGGATTGAAAATTATTCAAGATATTTTGAAGGAAGGTTGCCGGGGGAGCCACCACCTACATTGTTAAGTTATCTGCCGAAAGATGCCCTTGTGATAATAGATGAATCTCATATGACTATTCCTCAAATTAGAGGAATGTACAACGGGGACAGGTCAAGAAAAACTACATTGGTTGAGTTTGGTTTCAGACTTCCTGCTGCCCTTGACAACAGACCCTTAAAATTTGAAGAATTTTATGAAAGGGTTAATAATGTACTTTATGTCAGTGCTACCCCTGCTGAATTTGAATTAGAAGATTCAAAAGGTATTGTTGTCGAACAGATTATACGCCCCACTGGGCTTGTTGACCCTGAGATAGATATAAGACCTGCGAGAAATCAAATTGATGATGTTTACTCTGAAATTGTTAAGACAGTAGAGAAAGGGGAAAGGGTATTGGTTACCACCCTCACAAAAAGGATGGCTGAAGATTTGACAGCATATTTGAAAGATTTGAATATTAGGGTAGAATACTTGCATTCGGATATCGACACTCTTGAGCGTGTTAAAATTATCAAAGGTCTTAGAGAAGGGGAGTTTGATGTATTAATAGGTATAAATCTTTTAAGGGAAGGGCTTGATATGCCGGAGGTAAGCCTTGTGGCAGTGCTGGATGCGGATAAGGAAGGATTTTTAAGGTCTGACAGAGCTTTAATTCAGACAATTGGCAGGGCGGCAAGGAATGTAAATGGGAGAGCTATATTTTATGCAGATAAGATGACCGGGTCGATATTAAGAGCCTACAATGAAACAAAGAGGAGAAGAGAAAAACAATTAGAGTATAACAAAGCTCACAATATAACCCCTGAAACCATCAAAAGTAAAATGAATGATATACTTGTGAGCATTTATGAAAAAGATTATGTAACTATCCCTAAAAAGGGTGAAGTTGATATTGAGCTTACGGGAAATGCCAAAAAAGATATTGAGACTCTTGAAAAAGAGATGTATAAAGCATCTGAAAATCTTGATTTTGAAAAAGCTGCAAAAATAAGAGATATTCTTTTTGAATATAGGATGAAGAGTTAGCTATGAAGATATTTAAGATATTTGTTGTAATTTGCTTCACAATTTTTTTGATTAGCTCACTATCAGTGCTGGTCTATATTTATAAACTAAGCAGTGAGCTGCCTTCTATCAAACAGCTCAAGGATTATTCCTATAAAATCCCTACTTTAATTTACGACAGAAAGGGTAGGCTGATAGGGGAACTTGGAAAGGAGAGACGTTACCCCGTCAAATTTGAGCAGATACCGCTTTATCTCAAACAAGCCGTTATTGCCGTAGAAGATAGCAGATTTTATGAACATGGCGGTGTGGATTTTTTAGGCATACTAAGAGCATTTTTTACCAATATAAAAGCGGGAAGGGTAGTTGAGGGGGGAAGCACTCTGACTCAGCAGCTTGTAAAAGTAATTTACTTGACCCCTGAGAGAAAGTTAAAAAGAAAAGTAAAAGAAGCGATTTTGGCTTATAAAATCGATAATTATCTTAGCAAAGATAAAATTTTAGAAATTTATTTAAATGAAGTTTACTTTGGTAGAGGAGCATACGGAGTCGAGGCTGCCGCACGAAATTATTTTGGCAAATCCGTTTCCGAATTGACCTTGTCAGAAGCTGCTCTTATTGCAGGTCTACCTAAAGCTCCCGGAATTTATGCACCTCATATTAGCTTGAAAAAATCTCTGGTGAGAAGAGACCATGTATTGTATAGAATGTATGAAGAGGGGTATCTGACTGAGAAGGAGTATGAAGTTGCTAAATTGGATGAGATAAAAATCATTCCGAACATCCCTGATAAAATTTTATCAGCTCCTTATTTTATAGATTTTATAAGAAGTTATATAAATGACAAACTTGGTTTGGATTTATATGACAAGGGGTACAAAGTAAATACAACCCTCGATGTAGATTTTCAAAATATTGCTGAAAAGGCAATTTCAAGCAACTTGCTTGATTTATCAAAACGCCAAGGATACTTTGGAGTAATCGGGAATATGTCTGAAGAAAATATAGAAGAAAAAATCAATAAGGTAAAGTATATAGAAAGATATGGCTTTAGGATTGTCAAGGTGACAGATGTCGATAGAAAGTATGCTGATTTTGTATCCCTTGACAACTCTTCGGAAGACTTCCTGAAGGGAAGAATTGAACTTATAAAAAATAGATGGGCAAAGCCGTATGGCTCAGATATAAGGCTTTTGGATGATATGCGAAAAATTATTAGAAATGATGATGTAATCATTGTGCAGAAGACAGGTAACGGAAATTATTTATTAGCACAGGAACCAAAAGCAGAAAGTGCTCTTTTGTCTATGATTCCCCAAACAGGAGAAGTGCTGAGCATGGTAGGAGGCTTTGATTATTCAAAGTCTATGTTTAACAGAGCAACACAGGCAAGAAGGCAGGTCGGAAGTCTTTTTAAGCCAATTGTGTATACTGCGGCACTTGAAAGTGGAATGAATATAAATACTCAAATATTGGATGCACCTGTTATTATGGATACCGGTGAGGAAGGTAAATATTGGAAGCCTGAAAATTTTGAACAGGAATTTTATGGATTTACTACGCTAAGACAGGCACTTACCAAATCGAGAAATATCGTTACAATAAAAGTTGCCGAAAAAATAGGTATAGATAAGATTATTTCATATGCCAAAAAGTTTGGTATTACTACTGACTTTCAAAGGGATTTATCTGTAAGTATAGGCTCTGGTGCCATCTCTTTACTTGAGATGGTAACAGCTTTTTCTGTTTTTCCAAATATGGGTGAATATGTAGAGCCAATATTTGTAAAGTCCATAGAGGATTACAGCGGCAATACTGTTTATGAGGTTAATGAGCAAATAAAATATCAGGCAATAAAGCCTGAGACTGCTCAGATAATGACGGATACTCTTATAAATGTTGTAGAAAACGGTACAGGAAGAAAAGCAAAATTTATTAATAGGTTTATAGGTGGGAAAACAGGTACTACGAACGATTACAAAGATGCTTGGTTTATTGGTTTTTTACCAAACCTAACTATAGGTGTATGGACTGGATTTGATGATTTTCAGTCACTTGGAAGGCTTGAGACAGGGGGTAGAGCTTCTTTGCCTGCTTGGATAGATTATGTAGTAGGCGTATTGCCGGAAGTAGATTTTGATGTTTTTAAGTCTACAGACAATGTAAGCTATTTAAAAGTTGACAAGGAGACCAGTCAGATTACCGAAAGCATTATGGATGAGTTTGAGTTTTTACCTTTTGACAATAGTAGATTAGGTATGACGTCAGAAAATAGTATGTAGTATTTATGCAAAGTTATGAGGATTATGGTTTTCTAAAGTTTGATGAAAATGGGAAAATACTTGCCACTAACTCCTACGGTGAAAAGCTGCTTACAGAATTATATATGGCAGGAGTCAGTAATCTTTTTGAATATCTGGTTAGTGTTCTAAATACAGGGAAAAACATATTTAAAACTAACAAAGAGACTTATGGTATTAAATTTTTCAATCAGGAAGAGTTGAGTTTTATTATAATACCTTTAGGTGAGTTTGTTGCTTCTATTAGCGAGTTTATTGATATAAGCTCCCTTCATCATGAGATAAAAAACCCTTTAACCGCTATTGAAGGAGTAATTCAGGTAATTGAATCTAAATATGATGATGATTATCTTAAAAAATGTACAAATATTATACGAAAAGAGAGCAGTCGTATCAAATATTTGCTTGAAAGTGTAAATGTGTTGACAGACCTTAAATTGAATTACAGTGACATATATATAGATGATTTTTTAAAAAATATTGTTGATAAATTTGTGATTATTTACAATAAAATAGATTTCATTTTGTGCATAGATGATTCCATCAAAAAAGTAAGCGGTGACAGAGAAAAGCTTGAAATGGTTTTTAATAATTTGATAAAGAATGCATGTGAAGCCGCTAATACTTCCAGAGTTGAAATCAGATATGAGATTGACTCTACCATAAAGTTTTTTGATAGAGAAAAAAATGTGTTTAAAAAAATGTTAAAATTTAGTATTATTGATAATGGTAACGGTATTGACAGGGGTATTAGGAATAAACTGTTTACTCCATTTTGGACTACCAAGTCCAAAGGGAGTGGCTTGGGTCTTGTTATTTCTAAAGAGATAATTGAAAAGCATTTTGGTAAAATTGAATATAAATCTGTAGAAGGAGAGGGTACTACTTTTAGTATCTATTTGCCTGTTTGATATGATGAGAGTATTGATTTTGGATGACGAAGAAAGTATCCTTTGGGTATTAAAGGAAGGGTTATCAGACAAATCCACCGAAGTACTTACTTGTGAGACATCGCAGGAAGCCGTTGGAATTTTAAACGATTACTCCATAGATGTGTGCCTTGTTGATATATTTTTAAATAACGAAAATGGTATCGAGCTTGTTGAAAAATGGTCTAAAATTTACAATGACACTACTTTTTTGATAATGACAGCTCAAAATTCAGGTTCAAATATTATTAATTCTATGAAAGCCGGAGCAATTGATTTTGTCAGTAAGCCTTTTGATTTAAAAGAGTTGAAAGATAAGATTAATGAAATAATAAGTGATAAGGGGAATAAAAAGGTCGTCTCTTTTGAAGATGAATACGACTTTCAAACGCACAATAAAAAAATGGTAGATATTTATAAGACCATTGGCAAAATAGCAAAGACCGATATTAATGTGCTGATTCAGGGGGAGACCGGTACAGGTAAAGAAGTAATCGCCAAAATGATACACGAAAAAAGTTCAAGAAGTGGCAAACCTTTTGTGGCTATAAATATGGCTGCTATACCGAAAGAGCTTATGGAGAGCGAGCTTTTTGGTTATAGCAGGGGTGCATTTACCGGGGCAGTAGGTGATAAGCCGGGCAAATTTGAAGAAGCAAACGGTGGTACTATATTCTTGGATGAGATTTCAGAAGCTGAAATGGCCATACAATCAAAATTATTGCGTGTTTTACAGGAAAAAGAGGTTACAAGGCTTGGTTCAAATAAGACAACAAAGCTTGATATAAGGGTAATTGTTGCTACAAATGATGACTTGGAAGAGCTTGTCAGAGAAAAAAGATTTAGAGAAGATTTATATTATAGATTAAATGTAGTCACAATAAGCCTTCCATCCTTAAGGGAAAGAAAAGAGGATATCCCTGTGCTTGTGAATCATTTTTTGAAAAAGTATGCCTCTTTAGGGGAGAAGGATATATCTATTAGTACCGATGCTATGGAAGTTTTAGTTAAATATAATTGGCCGGGTAATATTAGAGAGCTTGAAAATGTTATTCAATACAGTATTGTACATTCAAGCGGAAAAACTTTGACAAAACATAACTTGCCAAATAAAGTATTTGAAATAAACGGCAAAAATGGTAAAGATTCCCTTTCCAAGCAGTTAAAAAATCTTGCTGCTGAGATTATTAGCTCAGAAACTATAAGTGAATCGTTTAATTCTTATGAGGAATATTTGAAAATAGTCGAAAAGCCGCTTATAAAAGCTGCTTTGGAAAAGACGCTTAATAATAAATCTGAAGCATCAAAGATTTTGGGAATTAACAGAAATACATTAAGAAAAAAAATAAAGGACTTAAATATTGAATAATATTGAAAGTAAAATTATTAACTTTTTGTTGGAAAAAGATAAACCCGTCAAGCTCAATGAGCTTCTCAAAGAAACAGATATTGACACTAAAAACTTAAAACAATCTCTTAAGTTACTTATAAAAGAAGGACAAATTATAAAGTTAAAATCAAACAAATATTGTCTTACCAAAAATTTGGATGTTTTGACAGGCTACCTTGACGGGCATCCTGATGGTTATGCATTTTTTGTCCCTGATGATGAAAGCATGGAAGATATATTTGTCCCCCCAAAAAAGATGAATGGTGCAGTTCACAAAGATAGGGTTGCTGTCAGAATAGAATATTTTAGGAATAAAAAGGAAGCCCGTGTAGTTAAGATACTTGAACGTGGATATAGAAAAGTTGTCGGTAGAGTTGAAAAGTCTGCACATTTTGCTCATGTTATCCCTTTCGTAAAAAAATTGTTTAACGATATATATATCCCTAAAAAATACTCTAAAAACTTGAAGGACAATGATGTAGTTTTGTGTGAAATAGTATTTTACCCGCAAGGGGGGAAAAATCCTGAAGGTAAAATATTAAAAGTCTTGGGGAATTTGAGTGATAAGGGTATTGAAAACGAAATAGTTTTATCTAAATACGAATTGGACAGAAATTTTCCTCCTGCTGTAATCAAAGAGGTTGATAAAAAAGCTCAAAATCTACTCAATAATCCTGGTAAAAGGACCGATTTTAAAAAGCTATTTACCGTTACTATTGACGGGGAGACAGCTCGTGATTTTGACGATGCCATATCTTTGGAAAAAAGTGATGACGGTTATATATTATATGTTCACATTGCAGACGTTGCTCATTTTGTAAGGCCAAACACAAGGGTAGATATAGAGGCATATAAGAGGGGTACAAGTGTATATTTTCCTGAATTTGCGATTCCAATGCTTCCGGAAAAACTATCAAATGAACTATGCAGCTTGAGACCTGATGAGATAAAACTAACTTTAACTGCCAAAATATTTTACAATAAAAATGGTGAAAGGGTTAAGTTAGAGCTGTATCAGTCTACGATTAAAAGTAATTACAGGCTTACTTACAATTATGTAAATGATATTATTGAAGGGAAGGAAAAAACAAGGAGTAAACCCCTTAAAAATCTTCTTTCTATTGCCGTTGAATTAACTAATTTACTTATAGAAAAAAGGAAGAGTCAGGGAACAATAGATTTTGATCTTCCTGAGCCGGAGTTTATTTTTGACAAAAACGGGGATTTGGTAGATATTCAGCCCCTTGAAAGAAAGTTATCCCACAGGATAATTGAAAATTTTATGATTGAAGCAAATGAGGCGGTTTCTGAATATCTTGAAAATCTTGGCGTTGTTTCTGTTTATAGAGTACATGATAAGCCGTCTGCCGTAAAAGTAAGAGAATTTTTAAATGTATTATCTACTTTTGGTATTTCGGTAGATTTGCCTGATGAAATTACCCCTAAAACTATTCAGGAGATTGCTTCAAAGTTTGAAGATAACAAGTTTGGATATATTCTAAATTCTCTGCTCGTAAAGACTATGGAAAAGGCAATTTACGATACAAAAAATATAGGACATTTTGGTCTTGCATCAAAATCTTATACGCATTTTACCAGCCCCATCAGAAGATATCCTGACCTTGTTATTCACAGACTGATAAAAAATGCTTTATTTGAATATCCTTATGATATTCCGGGTGATTTTGTAGAAAAAGCCACTAAACAATCTTCTGAAACTGAGCAGAGGGCGGAAGATGCCGAGCGTGAGATTCATCAGTTTAAAAAATTAAAATTTTTGGAAAATAATAAAGGCACAATATATGAAGCATATATAAATAGGCTTAATTCCGGCGGTATGTTTGTGTTTATTCCTAAGCTTATTATGGGTGGTTTTATACCCCTTTCAAGCCTTGATGACGATTTTTACAGCTACTTTCATAATGATAATATCATAATAGGTAAAAAGACGAGAAAGACATTTAAAGTAGGGGACAGACTGAAAGTTTCCCTTTTGAGAGTTAATTACGATTATTTGGAAGCAGACTTCCAAATTGAAACCGATGACAATGCAAAATAATTTATAATTTTTGCCAGGGGTGAAGAGTGTTTGAGCTTAACCTCTGGCAATTTAATACATTGGCAAAAGTTATTGTTAAATTTCCATATTTATGGTTTATACTGTCTATTGCAGAATATACATTTTCCCACTTTTTACTGAAAATATCGTTTATACTTCCACAGGAATATATTAAGTTGCCCAGAGAAACACCCACGTGTCTTACCCCTTTTGTCATATCTATATCTTTGGAAATATGCTTTGCTATTTCATAAATTTGGTGAGTTGCAGATGTAGGGTATCCTATTGTGTGCATTTTTGAAAATTTTGTCATATCGGAATATCTTAAATGAAAAGTTATGGTTTTACCTGCAATGTGAGCTTTTCTGGCTCTAAAAGATACCATGTCGGAAAGTTGTAGTATGTAGCTGTCTAAGAGTTTTCTGTCGAAAGTATCTTTTGGTAAAGTTATACTGTGCCCTATTGATTTTATCGGCTCATCCTCATACTTTACCCCTTCCGGATATTCGCCAAATGCCATACCGTAAATTTTTTCCCCGTTTTTCCCAAATGTCTTTATAAAAAAATCTTTATTAAGTTTTCTAATATCTTTTGTGCTGTAGATTCCAAGACTATTGAGCTTTTTTGTAAGCTTTTTCCCTATCCCCCATATGTCGTTTAAGCTAAATGTATCTAAAAATGCGTATACATCTTCGTCGTTTATTATATTTAGTCCGTCAGGTTTGTTGATTTCGGTTGCCATTTTTGCCACAAGCTTTGATTTGCCGACTCCAACTGTACATGTAATACCAAAATTTTTTTTAATATGACTTTTTATAATGTAGCCTAAGTCTTTAGGTGTAACTGCCACATCAGATATATCGATAAAAGCCTCATCTATTGAATACATTTCCACTTTGTAAGTAATTGTTTTTAAAAATTCATGTATTTGGGTAGATATGTATGAGTATTTTTTAAAATTACCTACAATAAATTTTATGTGGGGGCATAGTTTTTGTGCCATAAATTTAGGCATACCGGTTTTGACTCCGTATTTTCGAGCTTCGTAAGATGCTGTCGTGACAACTGTCCTGTCAGCAGAGCCGACTATCCCTATAGGCTTATTTTTTAGTTTTGGGTTTGAAGCAATTTCAACGGAAGCAAAATATGCATCCATATCAAGACACAAAATCTTACTCATCAACAGCCACCAGATAACATTTTAATGACTTTGTATTAAATGATATCTCGTATAGTTTTTCATTATCCATTGCGGTAAATTTTATTATATTTTCATCACCTTTTTTCTCTTTCCATCTGTAGACAACCTTTTTAAATTTTATTTTATCATTATTAAATTTAATCCATGCAGGGGTAGGTGTACCATTTTTGAAAATTATACCGGCTTCTATTTCTTTATTTATATTAGTTATCATTTACTTATCCCTGAAATCTTTTAGTACATATATAAGTTTGCCTATGACTTCAAAGTTATCTGTCTCGTTAATTATTATATCTTCATAATTTTCGTTTTCAGGTCTTAGAATAATTTTATTTTTATCTATTTTAATCCTTTTTAATGTCACTTCACCATTTATCCTAAATGCGCCTATTTCATTATTGTTTAATATATTTTGCTGTCTTATAAGGGCTAAATCTCCATCCAGTATGTTTATATTTTTCATACTGTCCCCTTCTATTTTTAGGAAAAAAGAATTTTGTATATTTGTAAGAGTATCGAGGTTAACATAGCCTTCAATATTCTCTTCAGAAATAACAGGGGTACCTGCCTTTATCTTCCCCAATATAGGTATTTCTCGGTTTAACAGTATCCCTCTTGCTAATTGGTTTGCTTTTTTTATTTTCCCTTCATCTTTTAGCTGGTCTAAAATTTTTTTAACTACAGATGTAGAATTTATTCCTGTGCCCCTACAAATTTCTCTTATAGAAGGAGGGTAGCCATTATCTGCTAAGAAATTATCAACAAAATTTAAGATTATATTTTTTCTTTCTTCTTTTGTCATAACATAATACCTTTTGAGAACATTTGTTCTCTCTGAAGATAATACAGTTTTCATATTGTGTCAAGTGTGGATATGAAAGATTGGTCTGAACTTGTTTTTAGAAATATATGATTAATATAATAAGAAAAAATCCCCATATAGGGGATTTTTTTACTGTATTAAAAGGGAAAGGTCAGTATAAGGTAATTCGTGAGCTTCAGCTACAGGCTTGCAAGTAACATGCCCGTCGTAAACATTTACCCCTTTAAAAATTGCAGGATTTTCAAGGGCAGCTTTTTTCCATCCTTTGTTAGCTATTTCAAGACCATATGAAAGTGTAGCATTTGTAAGTGCAAATGTAGATGTCCTCGCGTAAGCTCCGGGCATATTTGCAACACAATAGTGAATAATTCCATCGACTTCATACACAGGGTCTTGATGTGTAGTCGGCCTTGAGGTTTCCACGCATCCACCCTGGTCAATAGATACATCTACAATTACAGCTCCGGGCTGCATAAGTTTAAGCATATCCCTCGTAATGAGGTGAGGTGCTTTTGCACCCGGAATTAAAACCGTACCGATAACAGCATCGGCATCTTTTATTTCATTCATTATGTTATACCTGTTTGACATAATTGTTTCGCAGTTTTTGGGCAATACATCTTCAAGATATCTCATCCTTTCCAAATTTACATCCATTACAACTACCTTTGCTCCAAGCCCAGCTGCTATCTTTGCTGCGTTAATACCAGCAGTCCCTCCGCCCAATATTACAAATTTTGCACTATGAGTGCCTGCCACACCGCCGGCAAGCATACCTCTGCCACCGTATGGCTTGGCAAGAAAATGTGCTGCCATCATTGACGCCATTTTACCTGCAACCTCGCTCATAGGCTCAAGTAGAGGGAGCTTTCTGTTTACCTCTATTGTTTCGTATGCGATACCTACGACCTTTTTCTCAATAAGTCCTATTGTTTGAGGCTTGTCAGGGGCAAGATGGAGATATGTGTATAAAATTTGACCCTCTTTGAGCATTTCAATTTCAACAGCCTGAGGCTCTTTTACTTTGACAATCATTTCCGCACTGTCAAAAATTTCCTTTGCTGTATCAAGAATTTTTGCACCCTCTTTGATATATTCCTCATCAGTAATACCGCTTCCAAGCCCAGCACCTTTTTGAATCAATACCTCGTGGCCGGCCGCAACAAACTGATGCACGCCTGCAGGTGTCATACTTACTCTGTTCTCATTGTTTTTAATTTCCTTTGGTACGCCTACTATCATTGTTTCCTCCAAGTTTAGTTATAAAGTATATTTTTAAGTTTAGTTAAACTAAAAATTCATAATAACACTAAAGACAGTGCTTGTAAATAATAAAACGAATATAGTATTTTTTATGCAATGTTTCTGATATTTTATATGAAATTGACATCTTCAGATCAAATGAGGGCAGATTCAGAAAATTATTTTGCCAAATTATTTGATATGTGTTATCTATTAAAGATATATTAAATTAGCTTGGGAGTTGATTATTATGACAGTACAACCTTTAGAATTTGAATCTCAGATTTATGAACTTGAGACAAAAATAGAAGAGCTTAAAAATTTATCAAATATAGCAGATGATGATTTCAAAAGTGAAATTCAGTCTTTGGAAAAGAAGCTGGAAAAGGTTAAGGCATCTGTTTATAAAAACTTAACTCCGGCACAAAAGGTCCTTGTGGCAAGGCATCCTAACAGACCTTACACAATGGATTATATAAAGCTAATCTTTACGGATTTTTGTGAGCTTCATGGGGACAGGCTTTTTAGAGATGACCCTGCCATTGTGGCTGGTGTGGCAAAATTTGAAGGTGAGCCTGTGGTTGTGGTTGGGCATCAAAAAGGAAGAAATACCAAAGAAAATATTGTAAGAAACTTTGGTATGGCAAATCCGGAAGGTTATAGAAAGGCTCTCAGAATTTTTCATATGGCTGAAAAATTCAAAAGACCGATAATAACCTTTGTTGATACACCCGGGGCATATCCCGGAATTGGTGCCGAGGAAAGAGGGCAGGCTGAGGCCATTGCAAGAAACCTCTTTGAAATGGCAGGTTTGACTGTACCAATTATTACCGTTATTTCCGGCGAAGGGGGGAGTGGTGGCGCCCTTGGAATAGCTGTTGGGAATAAAGTATTGATGCTTGAGCATTCAATTTATGCTGTAATAAGCCCTGAAGGGTGCGCTTCTATTCTTTGGAAAGACCCATCTTACGCCAAAAGAGCAGCAGAGGCTTTAAAGTTGACGGCACAAGATTTAATTAAATTTAATATAATTGATGAAATTATTCCTGAACCATTAGGGGGAAGTCACAGAGACCACGTGCAGACCGCATCAAATGTAAGAAAGGCGATATTCAAAAGTCTGCAAGAGTTAAAATCTATGTCTCCACAACGACTTTTTGAACATAGATATGAAAAATTCAGAAAAATGGGTGTTTTTGCCGGTTAGTTGTGTCTGAAATAAAAATCTTAGATCAAAAGATTGCTAATAAAATTGCAGCAGGGGAAGTCGTAGAGCGCCCCTTTAATGTGGTAAAAGAGCTTGTTGAAAACGCTGTCGATGCCGGTGCAACTTTTATACGAATAGACATATTTGACGGTGGTCTTGGACTTATAAAGGTAACCGATAATGGCAGAGGTATTTTACCCGAAGATTTAAAGAATGCTGTCTTAAGATATTCTACCAGTAAAATATCTAACATAGAAGATGTATACAGAATTAATACTTTTGGTTTTAGAGGGGAAGCCTTAGCCGCAATATCTTCCGTAAGTGATTTTAAAATTGAGTCTAAAAGGGAAGGGTATGAAGCGGCAGAATTGCAAGTATATTTTGGAAGAGTAGGGGAGACAAAACCAGGTAAAATCCAAAATGGAACAACTGTCACCGTAAAAAATCTTTTTGAAAATGTCCCTGCAAGAAGAAAATTTATTAAATCTATTTCTGCTGAACAGAGAGAAATTATAAGATTTGTTAAAATCTTTAGCTCAATTAATCATAATATCGAGGTAGAGCTTTTTGTTGATGAAAAGAATGTGATTACTTTCTCAAAATATGACAGCATGAAAGATAGATTTATTTCATCTTTTGGTTTAAATAACGTATTTTATATTAATGATAATCATAATAATATTAAAATTGAAGCAGTTTTGTCACTGCCAAATGTTCAAAGAAATAGGAAAGACTATATTTTTGTTGGTCTTAATAATAGAGTAATAAAAGATTTTGCTTTAACTCAGGCAGTTGTTCAGGCATATTTTAGAAAATTGCCTCAAAATAAATATCCTGCAGGCGTAGTATCCATAAAAATTAATCCTGATGCAGTTGATGTGAATGTGCATCCCACAAAGATGAATGTTAAATTTTTAAATGATAGAGATGTATTTTCAGCAGTTAACAAAATTATTTCATCTAATCTCGGAAAGCAACAGTTAAGTAATAGCGGTAGCGTTGTCTATCGACTTGATAATATTCAGACAAACTATTTCGTGAAAGAGAACATTATAAATTATTCTTCAAGTGTTGATGAGTTAGTAACATCATCGTATTCTGACACTTTTGAGGAAAAGGATGAAATAAAGGTAATAGGTCAAGTTTTTGATTCTGTAATATTAGTAGAAAAGGATGGTGAAGTTTATTTTATTGACCAGCATATTGCCCATGAAAGGGTATTATATGAAAAATTTATTTCAAATACTAATAATTTTGTCACAAAAATAAAGCTTGTAGAGCCTATTATTGTAGAATTGAGTGATAATGATAAAGATATTGTATTAAATAATTTAAATAACTTTTTAAGGCTTGGATTTGAGTTAGAAGATTTTGGCGGTAATTTTATTTCTATTCTGAGTGTACCTACAAGTATTGTTCATAAAAATATAGAAAATGAGTTTGTAGAGCTTTTGAATGAGTTTAATAACAATAAAAGTGATAACTTCCTTGATTCATTATCTTTGACTATGGCATGCAAGACTGCCATAAAGGCAGGGGAAAAACTTACCGATTATGAAATGAGTAAAATTGTCAAAGATCTTTTTGAAACAAAAAATCCATACACCTGCCCTCACGGCAGGCCTATAGTTTATAAAATGAGTAAGGAAGAGATTTACAAGAAGTTTCATAGGCTATGAAGATTCCAATTATCACAGGCCCAACAGCAACCGGTAAGTCAGATTTTGTGTTAGAAGTGGCTGAGCTTTTAGATATCGAAATTATAAATGCAGACGCTTTTCAGGTCTACAAATTTATGGATATCGGGACTGCAAAGCCGAGTGCTATCGAATTGAAAAAGTGCAAACATCATTTGGTAGATATTATAACCCCCGATATTCAATACAATGTAGGGGAGTTTTTTGCGCACTGTGAGAAACTTATACCGGATATAATGTCTAAAGGAAGGCTTCCAGTGGTTGTAGGCGGTACAGGCCTTTATGTGGAGTCATTAGTAGAAGGGCTTTGTCAGGTTAGTGGTAGGGATGAAAAAATTTTTAGTAATTTGAATGTTGAGTGTGAAAAAATAGGACTTGATGCAATGTATAACAGACTGTCAAATATTGACCCAGAGTATGCTCAAAAAATTTCTAAAAATGATAAAAAGAGGACTTTAAGAGCTCTTGAGGCATACTATGTATTGGGTATCCCCTTTAGTAAGATGCACAAAAAATATCATAAAAAGCTTCCATATGATTTTGATGTGTATATTTTTAACAATGATAGGGATTTACTTTATGAGAAAATAAACAAAAGGGTCGATAAGATGATTGAGTTAGGGTGGATTGACGAGGTAAAATACCTGCTAAGTTTAGGGTATGATGAAAATTCTCCCGGTTTTAAAGCTATTGGTTACAGAGAGTTGGCTGCTTTTTTAAGATATGGTGGCGATATTGAAAGTATTATTTCAGACATAAAGAAGAAAACGAGAAATTTTGCCAAAAGGCAGCTTACATGGTTTAGACATATGAAAAATGTGAGGTTTTTAAACTTTTCAATTATTGACAGAGATGCATTTTTTAGAGAATTTACAAATAATTATAAGCCTGAAGTTAATTAATCTTGACACCTATAGTATATGGTGTAAATTGTAATTAAAACAAATTATATATACAATATTTTATTATAGGGCCTGTAAGTTAGGTTTCCTATGAGAAGAAGGGCTTATGATTCATTTATTAATGTATCTTATATTTGTAGTTGGTCTTCTCCTATTTTGCTTTATCAACGGGTGTGATGTCGGTAAAACTACTTATTATTGTGAAAAATGTGAAGGGAGTACCCCGCATAGAGAGCTTTATTGCTCATTTGAAAAAAACTACAATAGAAGAAAATTGTACATAGAGTGCAGCAAGTGCCGCTCTAAGCATGAAATATACTTATAATTAAGGCTTTTAAAAGAGACTGTTCAAAATTCCGTGTCAAGGTATTATAAAGAAGAATAAATTAGGATGAATCTTGACATGGAAAAGAAATTTAATTTTGAAAAAGAATTAGAAGATTTATTATCAGGCAAGAAATTAACAGGTAAAGATGGTATTCTAAGTTCTTTGATTAAAGAATTGGTGGAAACAGCTCTTGAAGCAGAAATAAGCATGCATTTAAATGCTGAATAGTCTGAAGACAAGAAAAAATCGCAGTAATGGCTACAATAAAAAGACAATAAAAAGCTCAGCAGGTAGTTTTGAATTAAGTACTCCATAGGGATGGTGAATTTGAGCCTCAGATAGTCAAAAAACATTAGATGACATTAGTGATGAAATAGAGGGTAAAATATTGGCTATGTATGGCTTAGGTATGAGCTATAAAGATATTTCATCGCATATAACAGAATTATATGGGATAAACATATCCCCTGTGGCAATTAGTGAAATTACAGATAAGATAATAGATAAGGTTAAAGAGTGGCAACAAAGGCCTCAATAATCTGTTTAGGGAAAAGCTTGTCACTTCCAATGTCGCTGTTTTTTGCAATTAGAATTTTATGGCTACTCCAAATAGTCACTCCTACTATTGTTAAAGTTATAATTAATGGTAGAAAGGAAATTATCTTATTCGATAGAAATGAAATTAATGTCATATACCAACTTGCCCCCAATATATAGTAACTAAAATGTTATATTATTTTTTTGCTATTCAATGTGTTTTTATTTTTAATTATAGTTTATTGTTAAAAAATGTGTTGACGTGCAAATAATCTTGAAATAATCATAAGTATATTATACAATAAGAAAGTAGTTGTTTTAAAATAAGAAGTGAGGGGATAGTTTTTATGAGTAAAAAGCTGAATATTCAAGATTTGTTTCTTAATCATGTGAGGAGAAAAAGGATACCGGTTACCGTTTATCTTATGAATGGTGTCAAACTTGAAGGGCTTGTTAAAGGGTTTGATAATTTTGTGATTGTTTTAAAAGATGAAAATCAAAAAATGATTTACAAGCACGCTATATCTACTATTGAGCCTTCAGAAGAAATACCTGAAATTGAAGTAGAATAGTTTATGGTTTTTGGCGGAGGGGTAAGAAGGCCGCTTGAGGTTGTTCTATTTTGTGCTGTTCTTTATAATGAAAATGAAATAAGTAACCCTGACAAAATATTAGAGGAAAATTTCGGAAAAATTTATATTAAATCTGAAATTTTCCCTTTTTCCCACACGACGTATTATGTGCCGGAAATGGGGGAGTCTCTTTATAAGTATTTTGCGGGGTTTAAATACTTTATGTTACCTGATGAAATAGTTTCTCTAAAACTAAAAGCCGTTGAAATAGAAGATAAATATCTGAAAAACGGTAAAAGAATGATTAATATCGACCCCGGCTATGTCGCTCTCGAAAAGGTGGTCGCTGCAAGCACTAAAAACTTTACTCATAGAATTTATATTGCAAACTCTATATATGGTGATGTACAATTAATGAGAAAGGGTAATACTTTTGAAAAACTGCCTTGGACTTTTTACGATTATACACTTGAAACAGCTTTGAGTTTTTTTGAGGATATGAGAAAACTATTAAAAGGGCATTTGGATGGATAGGCAAACTTTCTTAGTTGAGTTTGGTGAAATAATTATTGAAATACTAAAGCAATTAAGAGCAAAAAATGAAGTATTGTCTAAAGAAAATTTTAGAGATTATTTAAGTAACAATCAGAGATTTAATCTTCTTCTAAGAAAGTTGGAATGTAATGACTGTATGGATGAGTTTGCTCAGAAGTTTTTGACTTTTTTTGATAAATTATATGGAGTCATCCCTAACGACTTAATTAATCATTTTGCAGAAATTCTTAGAGGTGGGTCATATGATGAGAAAAAGCAGGTTATAATTGAGCTTATAACAATTATTGTTGATAGACTTGAAAAAAGTTATGGTGCTTTTGATAGGATAAAATCTGTTATATATGATATTGTTGCTGGTATAGATAAAACAGCTGCTCTTATAGATGAGTCTTACAATGACAAGTTAAGTATAATTTCAGATGATATTAATACTGATAAAAAATTGATAATTGAGCTTAGCCTTACCGCTGAGGAAGTATCTAAGAAAGAATCTTTAGAAGACGTCCTTGGGTATATCGTGAATCAACTTAATAACTTAAGCGAGCTAATAAAGGATAAAGTTTTAATGAAAGAGAAGTTTGTAACAGAATTGACTGAAAAAAAACAGCAAATAAAAGGTATGAAAGCCAAAATAAATATGAACAATAATATACTTGAGAAAATTAAAGATGAACTTGAAACCTACAAGGCACAGATAATACGTGATTATTTGACAGGGCTTTACAATCGTCAATATTTTGATGAGGTTGTCGAGAGGGTGGCAGAGGAATATGAAAGATATGGGAAAACATTTAGTATTATTTTTATAGATATAGATGATTTTAAATCGGTTAATGATAATTACGGACATGTAGTCGGAGATTTTGTATTGAAATATTTGGCTAATATTTTAAAAAGGAATATTAGGAAGGTTGATTTTGCTTTTAGATATGGCGGTGAAGAGTTTGTCATAGTAATGCCTAACACTTGTATCAAAAACGCAACGATTGTGGCCGAAAGGATATTAGCGGATTTAAGAAAAACTGTTTTTAAATATAAAAATATCGATATCAAGCTTACTGCAAGTATAGGCGTGGAAGAGATGAAAGAGGGTTACACCTCGACAATGATTGTTGAAGAAGCAGACAAAAAAATGTTAGAAGCCAAATCATCAGGTAAAAACAGGGTAGTTAGTGAGCACTAATATTACTGCATTTCTTGAAGATTTAAAGAAAGTTGATAAACCTGATAAAGAAAAAATATTATTGCTCAAAAAAACCTTGCTTATTGAATTTAATATAGAAGACCACATAGATTTATTCAAAAAATTTGATATTTTAGACACAATTACCTCTGATATAGTTTTAAAAAAATCTACTGAAGAGCAAGTCAAAACAATACTTTCCTTAAATCTTCCTATAAAAGAATCTGCATATCCAGTAATAGCTTTTGGCGTACTAAAAAATTACAGGGGACTGATAAAGGAGCTATATCAATTTCTCGTAAAAATTTCAGACAGTGGTTTAAAATCTATTATCAATGATGCCTTATTTGATAGCAACTATTTTATTTATCTTTGTCGTTTGATGAAAAATGATGTGAGATTTTTTTCAATTGTTGTTCAACTTAAAAAGTATGACAAAAATGTACTCTCCATTTTTGCTGAAAGTAGCGAGCCAGAAGTGCTTTTTAGGGTTGGTAATATCAGACATATAGTAGAAAATGATGATGAGTTAATAAAAAAGATTTTATTCAACCCTTTTTCCCCAGATGAAACTATAACTCTAATGAAACAGATAATGATAGATAAGGCTGAAACCTTTAAATCTTTGCAAGAAAAAGTTGAAAGTGAAAGTGAAGATGAAGTTACAAACGAAGAAATTAAAGATTTGATAACAATTGATCAAAATATTGATGTCAAAGAAAGTTTTATAGAAAAAAAAGTAAATGAAAATATTTATAATAAAATTAATAAAATGAATATGGCAGAGAAAATTAAATTGGCACTAAAAGGGAATAAAACAGCCAGAATGCTTTTGATAAGAGACCCTAATAAACAAGTTTCTTTAAATGTTTTAAAAAATCCAAAGATTACCGAGCAGGAGATTGAGTTTATTCTAAAAAATAAGGCAACAGGGGAGCATATTATCAGAGAGGTTGCAAGGACAAGTGCATTTATAAAAGACTATAATATACTAAGAGAGATTGTTTTTCACCCAAAGACACCATTAAATATAAGTATGACCTTTATGAACAGACTTTTTGTTACCGATTTGGAAAAACTCTCAAAATCAAGAGATGTGCCTGCAAATTTAAAAAATCAAGCTATCAGATTACTTAAAGTAAAGACGGGTAATAAATGAAAAATAATATTTTGTATATTTTTATTATTCTGATACTTCTTATTTATTTTATATTTGGCAGCAATGGGTTATTGAAATATAATGACCTGCTTGAGATAAAAGAATCTTATGAGCGTCAGATAGTTGAACTTGAAGAAAAAATTAATGACCTTGAGAAGAGGATAGAATTATTAAAAAGGGATAAAGATTATCTTGAAGAAACAATAAAAAAAGAGTTGAATATGGCAAAACCGAATGAGGATTTGTATATAATACTTGATGATAATGAAACTGACAGTAACGGAAATAACTAAAAAAATTAAGTTTTTACTTGAAAGCAATTTCAATAGCCCTGTGTGTGTTGTAGGGGAAATATCAAACCTTTCTGTGTCACCATCCGGGCATATCTATTTTACTCTTAAGGATGAGTCTGCTCAAATTAAGGTGGTATTCTTTAAGCGTTACAGAATGGCCAATACTTACAAGCTTAACCAGGGTGATAAGGTAGAAGTGATAGGTGATTTGTCCGTATATGAAAGTGATGGTTTGTATCAGATTATAGCTCGTAAGGTTGTATATGACTCTGCAGGAGATTTTTACAAAAGGTTTGAGGAAACTAAACGTATTTTAGAAAAAGAGGGTTTATTCGATAAAGATAAAAAAAAGGATATCCCTTTGATTGTAAAGAATGTAGCTGTCCTTACTTCTCCAACAGGTGCCGCAATAAAAGATTTTATACAGACATTAAAGTTAAATAGGGTTGGGTTAAATATCGATATATGGCCTGTTCAGGTGCAAGGGGCTCAAGCTATAAAGGATATTATTTCAAAAATGCAAGTTCTTGATAGGTATGTAGGTATTTATGACGTAGTTATTCTTATGCGTGGCGGTGGTTCTCTTGAAGACCTGATAATTTTTAATGATGAAACGTTGGCTCGAGAATTTTTTAAATTGAAAATACCTACAATATCCGCGATTGGTCATGAAAGAGATTTTTCCATATGTGATTTTGTCGCAGATCTTAGGGTATCTACCCCTACTGCTGCAGCTGAAACACTTAGTAAACCTTATCTGGAATTAAGAAATAGAATAAGGGATAATATTAATAAAATTATTAGAATGTCCCAGATTAAGCTTGATAAGAATTATCAACTGCTGGATAAATTTCTCTCATTGGTTTCTTATAAAAATCCAAAGAATATCATAAAAAACAAGAAAGAAATAGTTGATAAATATTTATCGGATATTACTTCTGGCATAGGTTTAAAAATTAAAAATAAGTATTTAATATTAAATGAAAAACTGTATATAGTAGAGAAAAAAAATCCAATAAATATTGTAAACGAATTAAAAAGCAAAGTAAGGCATATTGACAGTTTATTATCAAGCTCAATAAATAATAAAATTGAAAAATGCAAGTTTTCGTTAGATATTTTAAATCAAAAACTTAAACTTCTTAATCCAGAAAATATTCTTGAAAGAGGATATAGTATTGTTTATAAAAACAAAATACCTGTAGGAAGTCTAAACGACGTAAATTTGGAAGATTATCTTGAAATTCAATTCAAAGATGGATATACTAGCGTCTTTGTTACAGGGAAAAAGGTGAAAAAAGATTAAAGTTTTCGGAGGAATTAAATGGACAGGATACCTATTACAAAAGAAGGGTACCAAAAAATAAAATCTGAGCTTGAGAGGCTAAAGACTGTTGAAAGGCGAGCTGTAGTAGAAGCAATAAAAGAGGCAAGAGGACACGGAGATTTGAGTGAAAATGCAGAATATGACGCTGCCAAAGAGAGGCAGGGGATGATTGAGGCAAAGATTGCCGAGCTCGAAAGCAAAATGGGTAAGTTTGAAATAATCGATACAGATAATTTGACTACGGATAAAGTTGTCTTTGGTGTGTATGTAGAAATAGAAAATGTTGAAAGTGATGAAATAAAGAAATACAGAATTGTTGGCCCCGATGAAAGTGATATTTCAAGAGGTTATATTTCTGTATTTTCTCCAATTGCAAGGGCTTTAATAGGTAAAAAAGTCGGGGATGAAGTAGTGGTAAATGCCCCCGGTGGTGAAATAGAATACGAAATAATAAATATTACAAAGGATGCCTAAATATTCAATACTTGTAGTAGATGATGAAAAGTCTTTCAGGGAGTTTTTAGAGATTCTTTTCCTCGATGAAGGTTTTTCTGTATTTACTGCAAAGTCAATTTCTACTGCCGTTGAAATTCTAAAAAATGAAAAGGTTGATCTTGTCCTTTTTGATCTGATGCTTGGTAATGAAGACGGTTTACAAATACCAAGGTTAGCATCGGAAATAGGTATAAATATTCCTTTTATTTTAATGACTGCATACGCAAACACTGAAACAGCTCTGGAGTCTATAAGGTTAGGTGTTGTAGATTATGTGACAAAGCCATTTGATACGCAAAAGCTAGTAGATACAATCAAAAACATATTACACGAAAACACTCAGAGTGAAGTTAGTGAATGTTGTGATGAATTAAAAGAGATTGTTGGTGTAAGTGACTGTATTATAAAGGTTAAAAAAAGTATTATAGATGTAGCCGGGACTGATTCTACTGTTTTGATTTCAGGTGAAAGCGGTACAGGTAAAGAGGTAGTTGCAAGAGCAATTCATAAATTAAGTAATAGGAATAAATATGAATTTGTTGCGATAAACTGCGGAGCAATCCCTTCAGACCTTTTGGAAGCCGAACTTTTTGGATATAAAAAAGGCTCTTTTACAGGCGCCGTATCTGAAAAAAAGGGGCTCTTTGAAATTGCCAATCATGGGACTATTTTTCTCGATGAAATAGGCGATATGCCTTTATTTCTTCAGGTTAAATTATTGAGAGTGTTGCAGGAGCGAAAAATATTGCCGATAGGTGGCACAAATTACATAGACATTGATGTCAGAGTGATTGCAGCTTCAAATAAAGATTTGTTGGAAGAGATAGAAAAAAATAATTTCAGAAAAGATCTTTTCTATAGGCTTAATGTTGTTAATATTTTTATACCTCCACTAAGGGACAGAAAGGTCGATATCCCTTACTTGGCAAAACATTTTTTAGAAAAATATAGCCGACTGCTTAATAAAGAGATAAATGATATATCTTTTGCTGTAATGGAAATGCTAAAAAGATATGATTATCCCGGTAATGTTAGGGAATTAGAAAATATCATAGAAAGAGCAGTAGTAGTTGAAAAATCAAATAAACTTTTACCTACAAGTATTTCTGAACATATTTTTGAAGACAAATACGATATAACAGAAGTGTCTGAAATAACTTTGCCTGTAAATTTGGAAAGTTTGGTTGAAAAATTAGAAGAAAAGTATATAAAGAAGGCACTTGAAGTAGCTCAAAATAATCAAAGTAAAGGAGCAAAACTTTTAGGGCTTACTTTAAGAACATTTAGATATAAGATGAGTAAATATGATGTTAAATAAGAATTTTTTTAATCTTCCCAATCAGTTAACCATATTGAGAGTAATCCTAATACCTGCATTTTTAATCTTTTTATATTTTGACACATACGTGACAAACGTAATTGCCGCAGTAATTTTTGCTGTTGCATCATTGACAGACTTTGTTGACGGATATCTTGCAAGAAAATACAATATAGTAACTGACATTGGAAAAATTTTAGACCCTGTTGCTGATAAAATATTGGTAGCCTCGTCATTAATAGCCCTCATGGAGCTTGGCAGAGTTGAAGGGGTGGTTGTTATTTTATTGTTGTCAAGGGATTTTGCGGTTGGTGCACTGAGAGATTTATCTGCAAGTAAAGGCAAAATTATTGCAGCCGGCTTTTCCGGGAAATTAAAAACTGTTTTTCAAATGATAGCAGTTGGATTTCTCATATATAAAAATAATCTCATAGGTATAGATATCTTCTTTATCGGCAAAATATTAATTTATCTGTCTGTGGTGTTGTCAATTTATTCAGGTGTGGAATACTATATAAAGTTTTTTGCAAAAATTAATGAATAAGGTCTACGTAAAAGATATTAACTCTTACTTTGATGATGAACTCTGTGCATTCATTGAAAAATTTTTTAATGATAATAAACTAATTTTTAATGATATTAAAACTATACTTTTGAAGCCAAACATATTGCAAGCCAGCCCCCCTGAAAATGGAGTGACGACACATCCTGAGTTTATTCGTGCAGTTATTAAGGCGCTTAAAAAAAATGGTGATTTTCAGATATTGTTAGGCGATAGTCCAGGAGCAAATTTTAAAAATTACGAAAAGGTTTTGGAAGTTACCGGCATTAAAAAAGTTTGTAAAGACGAGAATATTGAGATAATAAGTATAGAAAGTTATAAGCCACTAAATATTGATGATATGGTTATATCCTCTGTGTTTGAGAATGTCGATTTAATAATCAACCTTCCAAAGCTTAAAACTCATTCACTAACAGGCTTAACTTTAGCCGTAAAAAATCTGTTCGGACTTATCCCAGGTACTAATAAAGTTAATTATCACCGCAAAAATCCTGTAGATACTGATTTAGCAGATTCTATTTTCAAAATTTATGATTTGGTAAAAGATAAAACCATACACATACTTGATGGAATAATTGCACATGAAGGGGATGGACCGTCAAGAGGGACACCTGTCAGCCTAAACCTTGTTGCTGCTGCAACAGATGCTGTGTCATTAGATATGGCAATTTGCGATATATTGGATCTTGATAGGGAAATATGTTTAACTAATTGCTCTGCCATTAAAAAAGGTTATAATGTGAATTTTAAATTGACTGAAAATGTTTCTAAAAGAAAAATAAAACTCCCCATATCTAAGCGAATGTTTAGTCCGCCCAAATTTTTAAAAAGCATGGTAGCAAAAAATATTTATGTAAAACCAGAGGTTAATGAAAATTGCATAGGATGTTTATTGTGCTTGAAGAGTTGCCCTGTGTATGCTATTAAAAGCACGTCAAATAAACGTGTAATAATTGATAAAAGTAAATGTATAGAGTGCTTTTGTTGTCATGAAGTTTGTGAGTCGGGTGCCATAGATTTAAAAAGGTCATTTTTACATAGGATAATTGTCAATGATTAAGATTTTAATACCTTTATCTTGCTATTTTTTAGGTGCAATACCCTTTTCTTATATTATTGTAAAGTTAGTTAAAGGGATTGACTTAAGGACTGTGGGGAGCGGAAATGTAGGTGCTACTAATGCCGGGCGTGTGCTTGGCAAATGGGGCTTTATTTCGGCTTTTTTGTTGGATATGTTTAAAGCATTTTTACCCTTACTAATGCTAAAAAACTTCTTCCACTACGATATGAACTTTCTGCTAATATGTGCTTTGGCTTTAATTATAGGTCATACATATACAATATTTTTAAGCTTTAAAGGTGGAAAAGGGGTTGCAACGGGGCTTGGGATTTTTCTGGCACTTAGCCCGAAAAGTATAATATTAGCACTTATTGTGTTTCTTGTGATGGTAAGTATTTTTAGGATGGTTTCATTAGGTTCTGTTTCAGCTGCAATAACTCTTTTAATTACTGTTATTTTCACAGAGAGTAATGCTAATTTTAAAATATTCACATTTATAATTGCTGTTTTTGTCATATATAAACACAAAGATAATATTAAAAGAATACTTAATGGTACAGAGAAAAGAATAGGAGAGAAAGTTGGTTAATCCTCATAAAATAATGGAAGAAGCTGCAAAACTTGCATTACTCGGGAAAGGTTATAATAAAACTAACCCTGTTGTAGGTGCATGTGTTGTCAAAGATTCTAAAATAATATCAAGAGGCTATCATACAGGCTATGGTAATCCTCACGCCGAAGTCGAAGCTATTGATAACGCACCTGAAAGTGTCAAAGGAGCTGACCTATATGTGACACTTGAGCCTTGCTCTCATTATGGGAAAACGCCCCCTTGTACAAAAATGATTATTGAATCGGGGATTAAGCGGGTGTTTATTGGTGTTGTTGACCCAAACCCAAAAAATGCTGGCAATGGAATTAATGAGCTTATCAATAACGGTATCGAAGTTTTTGTAGGTTTTGCTGAAAATTTGTGTGCTTCATTAATTGAAGATTTTGCTAAAACTGTTTATGCAAAAGAGCCATTCTATACATTAAAAATTGCCCAGAGTCTTGATGGCAAAATTGCCACAAAAAACGGAGCATCAAAATGGATTACCAGTGAATCTTCAAGGATTTATTCCCATTATCTAAGAAGTATTTCAGATGCAGTACTTGTAGGGATTGATACCGTAATAAAAGATAATCCAAGTTTGAATGTAAGGCTGTTACCTACTGATAATGAGCCTACAAAAATAATACTTGATTCAAACCTTAAAATCCCTTTAGAAAGTGAACTTGTGACGAAATTTTCAAAAAATCTTGTGATATTTACCAAAGAAGAGAGCTTAAACTTTGAGAAATGTAGGATTCTAACAGACTTAGGGGTACAGATTTTTCCTTGCGACACTATGGATAGCGGATTAAACCTTAAAACTATTTCAAGGCAACTTCTCGATTTAAATATTATGAATGTTCTTGTAGAGGGTGGCTCTAAAATTTTTGGCAGTTTTATAAGAGAAAAATGTGCCGATAAGCTAAACCTTTTTGTAGCGCCATTAATAATAGGGGATGGGATTAGCTCAATTCAGGGTGTGAGCTTTAGCAATATCGCTGATTGTATTAAAATTGATAACTATACTCAAAAGCAATTTGAAAATGACATATTGATATCAGCAAATCTTTCTGACTTTAAAAAAGATGTGCTTGAGCTAACTGAAAGGGTAAGAAACAGATGTTCACAGGGATTATAGAAGAGCTTGGTAAAATTAAAAATCTGAGTGTTAAGGGTAGGGACGCTGTTATTTGTATTGAAGCTTTAAAAGTGATTGAAGGTACAAAAATAGGTGATTCTATAGCTGTTAACGGAGTTTGTTTGACAGTAGTTAAAATGGATAAAAATATGTTTTGGGCGGATTTAAGTTTTGAAACTTTAAACAAGAGCTCGTTACAAAACTTAAAACCTTCAAATTTTGTAAACCTTGAGAGAGCATTAACTTTAAGTACAAGGCTTGGCGGACATATTGTGTCCGGTCATGTGGACTGTGTGGGAAAAATAGCGGGAATAGACAGGAAAGGTGATTCCTATGAATTAAAAGTTTCTTACAGTAAAGAAGTTGACAAATTTATTGCCTTAAAAGGCTCTGTTACTTTGGATGGTATCAGTCTAACAGTCTCGAATATAAAAAATAATGTCCTTAGTGTTGCAGTTATTCCACACACCTTTGAAAATACAAATCTTAAATTCAAAAGAGTAGGTGATTTAATAAATTTAGAAGTAGATGTAATTGCAAGATATCTGGAAAAATTGATGAATAAAAGTGATTATAACAGTAATTTAAAGGATGGGCTTTTTGGGTTGAATTTAGATTAATTATGCCAAATTTTTTACTTGATAGTTTCGAATAATAAAGATAGTTTAACAAGAATAAATTATAATTTTAGGGAGATTTTATGGATAGAAGCGTCAGATATTCGGTAGAAGAAGCGATTGAAGATTTTAAAAAAGGAAAAATGATTATTTTGGTAGATGATGAGGATAGAGAGAATGAAGGTGATTTAGTTATTGCAGCTGATTTTGTAACTGCCGAAGCTATTAATTTTATGGCAAAATATGGTAGAGGTCTAATTTGTCTTAGTATGTCTGAAGAGATGTGTGACAGACTTGATTTACCTTTAATGGTTGATAATAGAAGTAATTCAGCAAGGTTTGGCACTGCTTTTACTGTTTCAATTGAAGCTAAAGAAGGGGTTACCACCGGCATCTCCGCTTATGATAGGGCACACACTATTAAGGTTGCCATCAACCCTAATTCCAAACCTGAAGATCTTGCAAGACCGGGCCATATTTTCCCATTGAGAGCAAGAAATGGCGGTGTGCTTGTAAGAGCAGGACAAACTGAAGGTTCTGTAGATCTTGCAAAGATGGCTGGACTTACACCAGCTGCAGTTATTTGTGAAATTATGAACGATGACGGCTCTATGGCCAGAATGCCTCAATTGGAAGAATTCGCGAAAAAACATGATATAAAAATCTTAACTATTGCAGATTTAATTGCTTATCGGACAGATCATGAAACTATTGTGGAAGAGGTTGCTGTAGCCAAGATGCCCACCCTTTTTGGTGAATTTAATATTAAGGGCTTCAAAAGTAAAGTTGATGGACAGGAAGCTGTAGCACTTATTAAAGGTGATCTTAAATCTGTGGATAAGGTTATGGTGAGAGTCCACTCACAATGTTTAACAGGGGAAGTTTTTGGCTCTTTAAGATGTGACTGCAGGGATCAGCTACAAGCTTCTATGGAGATGATTGAAAAAGAAGGTGTTGGAGTAATCTTATACATGTTTCAGGAAGGAAGAGGTATTGGAATACTCAATAAAATTAAAGCATATAAGCTTCAGGAAGAAGGATATGACACAGTTGAGGCAAATTTGCATCTTGGATTTGGTGCAGACCTTAGAGATTATGGATTTGGGGCACAGATTTTAAAGTTTTTAGGGATAAAAAAGCTTAGACTCTTAACAAATAATCCCAAAAAGATACATTGTTTGTCAGGGTATGGGCTTGAAGTTGTCGAACGTGTACCTGTAGTTTGTGGCGTAAGACCGGAAAATGAACGTTATATAAAAACAAAAGTGGAAAAAATGGGGCATGAAATATAAATATAACACTAATAGGAGAGTAGGTTATGAGTTACTTAATAAAAGAAGGAAATTATAACGGAAAAGGGTTTAAATTTGCGATTGTTTGCTCAAGATTTAATGATTTTATTGTAAAAAGTTTGGTTTCAGGAGCGTATGACGCATTGATAAGACACGAAGTAAACCCTGAAGATATTTGTGTATATAAAGTTCCAGGGGCATTTGAAATACCTTTGATGTGCAAAAAATTGGCCGATACAAAAAGGTTTGATGCTGTTATTGCTGTTGGTGCGGTAATAAGAGGCTCGACTCCACACTTTGAGTATGTTTCCTCTGAAGTTGCAAAAGGGGTAGCTAAGGCCGGATACGATACAGGCGTACCTGTTATTTTCGGAGTATTAACTACTGATACAATAGAGCAAGCTGTTGAAAGGGCAGGTACAAAAGCGGGGAATAAAGGTGCTGAAGCAGCTATGTCTGCTCTTGAATTTGTAAATTTATTAAAGGATGAGAGTTTATAAAACGTGAAAAAACAATTTAGAACCATAATTAGGGAACATGTATTTAAAATGATTTATCAATATGAGCTTTTAGGTGATAGCTATAATACTGTGCCTAAAACCTATTGGTTAAGTGAAGAAGAAAATAATAAGAATGTTGTAAATGAAGCTAATGAACTCTTCTTAAACATAGCTAAAAATAAAGATTTATTGGATAACCTGTACAAAGATAAGTTAAAAGACGGCTGGACTTTTGAAAGGATCGGGATTATCGAAAAATGTATATTGAGGGCAGCTCTATATGAACTTCTCAATACTAAAACGCCTATCTATGCAATAAATAATGACTATGGCCAGATTGCAAAAAATTATACTGATGATAAGATAGCATCATTTATAAGAGGGATAATTGCTGCCGTTGAAGAAGAGGAAAAGGTGAAGAATAAATGAACTTAAAGGAAATCTATAAGGTTGATTTTTCTCCAATTAAACCTTTAAATGAGTTTCCTGTTTTTATTGATTACGATTTTCAAAAAAGAATACCAAGAGGTCTTTCTATTCTTTTGGATATTTTTTATAGTAATTTTGTTTATGATACTATAAATTCCTTTGAAAAAATAACTGAGCCTGTTTTCATAAAAAAGCAAAGTTTTTTTTTGCCTGAAGGATTTTTTTTAATCGATTTTAAAAATGTAAATACGCATAGTTCAATTATAAATTTCATAAATTCCTTGAAAAGCGATTCAGTCTATTTTGAACATAGCGATTTGCTAAATAATGATTTTCTTAATTTTATAAATAAAGACGTTTATTTATTGGAGTTTGTTTAATGAACTTTGAAACTGTAAAGATAAAATTTAAAATAAATATCAAAGACATTGTGTATATAAACAGTATAATTGATTCATATGAGGGTGTCGGTATTGTTAGAACTATTGATCCTGATATGGGTCTGGTAGCTGTTTATACAAATGAGTTTATGAAGAAATATATGTATGATATCTTGGATGCTTTGAAAGCTGAGGGGTTTAGTATTGATAATATTGAAGAAGAAAAAACCGAGTGTGTTGATAAATGGTAAGGAGTAAGGATGGAATTAAGTATTAATAAGAAATATTTGATATTTGAGCTTGTTAAAAGTTTTACAAAAGATGATAGACCTTATATAAGAGTCGTACTTTTAGATTCAAAAGGGGAACAATATAATGGAATAATGTTTGACAGCAATAAATTAGATTTTGAGCCTGAAAAAGGGGACATTGTAGAAATAAGTGGCAGTTTACAAAACTATAATGGACAAATGCAAATAAAAATTAACAATATGTTAAAAGGCTCAATAGATGATCTTTACGACTTTTTACCTAAGTCAAAATATGACCCTGACTTAATGCTCAACGAATTGATGGATATTGTTTATAAAAACTTGGATTGCGAGTATACGATAAAGTTAATGGATATGTTTTTTAATGATGACGCTACAATAAGACAATTTATAAAACATCCTGCAGCTAAAAATGTCCATCACGCATATGTAGGCGGACTCTTGGAACATACTTTATCTGTAGTAAAGCTTGCTATCATTTTATCGGATTATTACTGTGAGCAAGTGGATAAAAATATTTTAATTGCAGGAGCTATTTTTCACGATTTAGGAAAGATTTATGAGCTTGATATTACCAAAGGGTTTGATTATACCGACTCAGGAAAGCTTCTTGGACATTTAATATTAGGAATAGATTTGGTAAGAGGATATATTTCAAAAATCGAGAGTTTTCCTGAAAGTAAAGCTAATCTTATACTGCATCTTGTTGCAAGTCATCATGGTTATATTGAATTTGGAGCTATCAAAAAACCAAAAACCTACGAAGCTTTAATACTACACCATATTGATGATTTGGACGCAAAAATTAATAATTTTGGTATATTGTTTGAAAAAGATAAAGTACAAACAGGTTGGAGTAGCTACGATAGATTGTTAGAAAGACAAATTTTTAAACATAAAGACAACTAAATCAATGAGGTGAACAATGACTGAAGTCACGGGTTTTAAGAAAGTAATTTTGGGAGTGCAAATGCTCTTTGTCGCATTTGGTGCTCTTGTTTTAGTACCTTTACTCACCGGTTTAGACCCTTCTATTGCACTTTTTACTGCCGGTTTGGGAACATTGGTCTTTCAGTTTATCACTAAATCTCAAGTACCTGTTTTTCTTGCCAGCTCTTTTGCTTTTATCGCTCCTATTCAATACGGAATGAAAAACTTCGGAGTATCCAAAACATTGGGTGCATTATTTTGTACCGGCTTTGCATATGTCATATTTAGTCTACTTGTCAAAAAAGGTGGCGTTAGGGCAATTGAAAAGTATCTCCCACCAATAGTTACCGGCCCGGTTATTATGGTAATAGGTTTAAAGTTAGCTCCTGTTGCTGTAAATATGGCCAAGAGCTTTGACGGCTCAGGAAATATGGATGGCAAAGCTGTTCTAATCTCTATGGTGTCTTTGATAACAGCAATACTTGTTGTAATGTACGGACGTAGAGTTTTAAGCCTGATCCCTATACTTAGCGGAATTATTGTTGGGTATTTACTTTCACTAATATTAGGTGTTGTTTCATTTGACCCTATAGTACAAGCTAAATGGTTTTCTATCCCTTGGGTTGAGGCAATGAAGTCGGGAAGTTTTGCAATTCCGACTTTTGATTTGGCTGCAATTATGTTTATATTTCCGGTTGCAATTGCTCCGGCTATTGAACATGTTGGAGATATTTTGGCAATCTCATCAGTTACAGGTAAAAATTACTTAAAAGATCCGGGCTTACACAGAACCTTGCTTGGAGATGGTATAGCAACCTCTGTAGCAGGAATTTTAGGAGGGCCCCCTAATACTACATATTCAGAAGTCACAGGTGCCGTTGCATTAACAAAGGCAACTGATGTAATTTATATGCGAATTGCTGCAATTACTGCAATAATTCTTGCTTTTGTAGGGAAATTAGGTGCTGTATTAAAAACAATTCCTGTGCCTGTAATGGGCGGAATATTGATTTTGCTTTTTGGTATGATAGCTGCTATCGGTATAGGCTCCCTTGTCAGGAACAAGGTAGATATGGCCAAATCAAGAAATCTTGTAATAGCTTCAGTAGTTTTAGTTATAGGTATTGGTGATATGGTTATCTCAATAGGCAAAGTCAGTTTAGGTGGTATAGGTCTTGCAGGTTTGGTAGGAATTGTGTTAAATATTATTCTTCCAGGAGATGAAAGATGAAATTACCGGAGAATTTTCAGGTAGTAACACACCCTCTAATTGAACACAAATTGACTTACATTAGAGATATCAAAACGAGTAAAAAGGAATTTAAAGAGCTTGTAAATGAAGTGGCTATGTTAATGGCTTATGAAATTACAAAAGATATGCCTCTTGAAGAGGTTGAGATTGAGACTCCTATATGCAAAACAGTATCTAAGGTATTGGCAGGTAAAAAGCTTGTCCTTGTTCCAATCCTTAGGGCAGGTATTGGCATGGTTGATGGAATTTTGAAATTAGTGCCTTCAGCCAGAGTGGGTCATATAGGTCTTTATAGAGATGAAACTACTTTGAAACCTGTATCTTACTATTTTAAAATCCCATCCAACTGTGAAGATAGGGATTTTATATTAATAGATCCTATGCTTGCTACAGGTGGCTCAGCCGTTTATGCGGCAAATATGCTTAAGGATGCAGGTGCTAAAAGTATAAAATTTATGTGTCTTATAGCTGCTCCTGAAGGTGTGGAAAAATTTTGCACTGCTCACCCTGATATAAAAGTTTTTGCTGCAGCCTTGGACGAAAAGTTAAACGAAAAAGGTTATATTGTACCCGGTCTAGGGGATGCAGGGGATAGATTATTCGGCACAAAATAGGTATATATGAAAAAATTTAGGGTATATATTAGAAATGTTTTTTTGGCAGGCATACTCACAGTATTGCCTGTCATTGTAACATACTTCTTTTTAAGTTTTATATTTAAAAAATTAACCGGGTTTTTGGTTCCCTATCTTGATTTAGCATCAGACTACTTTGAGTTTTATTTGACTGAAGCTCAAAAAGCATTACTTTCATTATCTTTACTAATCATAGCAATATTTTTTATTGGGCTATTTGCCAAAAATTATTTTGGAAAGCAAATTATTAAATTTTTTGAAATGATACTTTCTAAAATTCCATTAATCAGAGGGATATATTCTGCCACAAGACAGATTATAGATACTTTTCAATCCCCGACTGGCTCTAATTTTAAAAAAGTGGTTTTGGTTGAATACCCACGAAGAGGGATATACTCTATAGGATTTGTTACAAAGGAATCTTCCAACTTTTATAATTCAAAAATAGGGAAAAAATGCTCAAATGTTTTTATACCTACCACTCCAAATCCCACGTCCGGCTTTATTTTGATTATACCGAATGAAGATTTGGTTGAATTAGATCTTACCGTTGAAGAGGGTGTGAAATTTGTAATTTCTGCTGGTTTGCTTTCTCCCGAAAAAATAAGGGAGGAGCTTTCAAAAAATAAAGAAGTCGAAAAAAATGTACCATAATGCCGGCCTTATAGGACACCCTTTAAGTCATAGTATTTCCCCTTTAATTCATAATTATTTCTATCATAAGTCAAGAATAAATGGCGGTTACTGTTGTTTTGATGTTGACAAAAGTGAAATTGCCCAAATTATTCATATAATGAAAAAGTTTTACTTTAAAGGGTTTAACGTTACATTGCCCTACAAAACAGATATTATTGATTTTTTGGATGAAGTAGAATTTCAGGCTTCAAAGATTAACGCTGTAAATACTGTAAAAATTATCGATGGTAAATTGTTTGGGTATAACACTGATTTGTTTGGGATAGAAAAAACATTCGAAGATTTTAATATTGAAATTTTTAAAAAGAAAATCTTAATATTAGGCTCTGGAGGAGCCGCAAAACCTCTTTTTTATTTTTTAAAAGATAAAAATGCATATGTTGATATCGTAAATAGGACAGTTAAAAATACAGAAACGGTTTTAGAGCAATTAGAAATATATAATTTTAATAATTTTGATTTACTTTTTTTGAAAAAAAATAATTATTATGATATAATTGTAAATACCACATCAGTGGGGATAGATAAAAAGGAGTTTTTTGATATGAGCCATATTGATTGTGGAGAGTTTGCATTTGATTTTCAGTATTCAATAGATGGCTGCACACCCTTTTTAGATATTTATAAAAACAGTGTACCAAAATATACTGATGGACTTTTGATGCTGATTTATCAAGGTTTGAAAGCTTTTGGATTGTTTAATGATGTTAAATTGGAAATTGATATAAATGAATTAAAAAAATTTATTTTAAAGAAAGGTTAGGTGGATAAATGATTTCTTCTAAAATTGGTGCAATTTTATTAAGTGAAAATCTCATTACACAAGAGCAGTTGGAGAAGGCACTTGAAGTACAGAAGAAAGAGGGTGGAAGGTTGGGTTCTATCCTTATTAAACTTGGCTATGTGGATGAAAAAAAGATAGCTGAGTTTCTAAGTAAACAGTATAGTGTCCCTTATGTTGATTTATCAACTGTCCATGTTGAGCCAAAAATACTTAACTTAATCCCTAAAGATTTGTGCAGAAAGTTTTTAGTGGTACCATTTGACAGGGAAGGGCAGACAATTAAGGTTGCTATTGCTGACCCATCAAATGTCTACGCATTGGAAGAATTAAGATTTGTTTCAGGGTTTAATGTTAGAGCTTATGTTGCTGTTGAGTCAAGTATAAGGGAGTTTTTGGATAAACAAGTTGATGCTGAAGAGAAAGTTTTGTCAGAATTTGATGATCTTGATATTAGTGACCTTGAATTTGATGAAACTGAAGAAGAGGTTAGCCTGACAGAGCTAAAAAAAGAGGTAGAAGACGCTCCAATAGTTAAGCTTGTCAATTATATTTTAACTGAAGCTGTGAAAAGAGGGGCTTCGGATATCCACGTTGAACCATATGAAAAGGATTTTAGGGTAAGGTTTAGGATTGACGGCGTAATGCATGAATTTATAAGACCTCCCAAAAATATTAAAGATGCACTTACATCAAGGCTTAAAATTTTGGCAGAGCTTGATATTGCCGAAAGACGTCTGCCACAAGACGGTAGGATAAAAATAAAGCTATCAAATAAGACTATAGATATGAGGGTATCAACCCTGCCTGTGCTTTACGGGGAAAAAGTCGTTTTGAGGATTCTTGATAAATCAAACCTACAACTTGATTTGGAAAAGCTTGGTTTTGAGCCTGAATCTTTAAAAGTCTTTTTAAAAGGTATTGAAAGTCCATACGGTATGGTTTTGGTTACAGGGCCAACGGGTAGTGGTAAGTCTACTACTCTTTATTCTGCTTTAAGCAGACTTAATAAGGAAGATACAAATATTATGACTGCTGAAGACCCTGTTGAATATAATATATTTGGGATTAACCAGGTACAGATGAAAGAAGAGATAGGACTTAACTTTGCTGCTGCTCTTAGAAGCTTTTTAAGACAAGACCCTGATATTATTATGGTGGGGGAGATAAGGGACTATGAAACAGCAGAAATAGCAATTAAAGCTGCTTTGACAGGACACTTGGTTTTATCAACACTGCACACCAATGATGCACCAAGTACAATAAACAGATTGTTGAATATGGGAATAGAGCCATTCTTGGTAGCTTCATCCACTGTAGTAATATTAGCCCAAAGGCTTGCAAGAAAAATATGTAAAAATTGTGCCGAAAAAATTAAGCTTCCTCAAGAAGCACTTTTGACAGTTGGTTTCAAAAAAGAAGAACTAAATGATTTTACGCCATACAGAGGTAAAGGGTGTGATGCATGCAACGGCACAGGGTATAAAGGAAGGGTAGCACTTTATGAGGTAATGGGTGTAACAGACTCCATAAAAGAATTAATTTTAAGAGGCGCTACAGCAGCAGAAATAAAAGAACAAGCAGTAAAAGAGGGGATGCTGACTCTCAGAAGAAGTGGTCTTGAAAAAGTGAAGACAGGGCTTACTTCCATAGAGGAAGTAGTAAGGGTAACATTTGCAGATTAGAAGGGGGTAATATGTATTCATTACAGGATTTATTGCAAAAGATGATTGAGATGAACGCCAGTGACTTGCACCTTACCGTTGGTACACCGCCTGTATTTAGGGTGAATGGGGAATTGGTGAAAATTGAAGGGGAGAAACTTACACCAAATATAATTAAAAGTATGTGTTATAGCATTATGAGTGAAGCTCAAAAAAAGAGATTTGAAGAAGAGCTAGAGCTTGATTCATCTTTTGGGATAAAAGGGATAAGCAGGTTTAGGGCAAACTTTTTCATGCAAAGAGGAGCTGTTGCTGCAGCATTCAGAAAAATCCCTTATGAAGTATTGGGTTTCAGTGAACTTGGGCTACCAGAAATAATATCTACCTTATGTGACAAACCTCGTGGTATGGTATTGGTTACAGGGCCAACAGGTAGTGGTAAGTCAACTACTTTAGCTGCTATGATTGATAAAATAAATAGTGAAAAAAAAGTTCACATTATTACTATAGAAGACCCTATTGAATATTTACATCACCATAAAATGGCTATGGTCAACCAAAGAGAGGTCAAAGCTGACACCAGAACATTTACAACTGCATTAAAATATATATTGAGACAAGACCCTGATGTCGTTTTGATTGGTGAGATGAGAGACTTAGAGACTATTGAGGCAGCCCTAACAGTTTCAGAAACAGGTCACTTAACTTTTGGTACACTGCATACTAACAGTGCTATACAAACTATTAACAGGATTGTTGATGTTTTTCCTCCTCACCAACAGTCGCAGATTAGAGCTCAGCTCTCATTTGTATTGGAAGGAATTGTTTGTCAGCAACTTATTCAAAGGGCAGATAACCAAGGAAGAGTTGTAGCATGTGAAGTTATGATTCCCAATTCTGCAATAAGAAATTTAATTAGAGAGGACAAACTTCATCAAATTTATTCTATGATGCAGTCAGGGCAAAGTGAGCACGGTATGATAACAATGAGTCAGTCATTGTTTAATCTCTATTCAAAAGGTCTTATAACTTATGATGATGCGATTAATAAAGCTGTTTATCCTGATGAGGTAAGGCAAATGATTGATAGAGCAGGACTGAATAGAGGGAAAACCAGGAGGATTTGATGGGAAAGTATCTATATAAGGGTAAGGATGATAAGGGGAATTTTGTCGATGGAGTTATTGAAGCAACCAACAAAGAGGAGGCTCTAAGCACACTAAAAAGCAGAAGAGTAAATGTACAAGAATTAAAGTATGACTGGAAACATGTGGAACTTTCCTTTGGAGAAAAAATTACTGATGAAGATTTAGTTATTGCTACTAGGCAGCTTGCCACAATGATTAGTGCAGGTCTTTCACTTGTAAAAGCACTTGATATACTTGCGTCCCAATCATCTAAGAAGAAAATGCGCAACATGTTTGAAGATATTAAAAATCAAATTGAGCAGGGTGCACAATTTAATAGAGCATTACAAAAATATAAAAGGGTGTTTGGTGATTTATACATTAACATGGTTGCAGCTGGTGAAGCTGGTGGACTTTTAGACAACGTCCTTGATAGGCTTGCAATTTACATGGAAAAGGCCATATCGTTAAAGAGAAAAGTCAAAGCCGCTATGATGTATCCGTCGATAGTGCTTATTGTTGCAGTTGCTGTTGTATGGGGTCTACTTGTATTTATTATTCCTAAATTTAAAGAAATGTACGAAGGGTTTGGCGGCTCTTTGCCTGCACTAACTCAATTTACGATAAATCTAAGTGAATTTTTAGGTAGTTGGTACGGTGGTGGCGTTATCCTTGCGGTCATTGTGATTGCTTCAGTTACTATAAGTACCCTTTATAAAAGGACTGAAAAAGGAAAATTAGTAATTGATAGAATGTTATTGAGGATTCCAAAAATTGGTGATTTACTTAGGAAAGTGGCTGTAGCAAAATTTTCAAGAACGTTTGGTACACTTTTAAATAGCGGTGTACCTATTCTTGAAGCTTTGGACATTGTTGCAAAAACAAGTGGAAACAAATATATAGAAAAACATTTAATAAAAAGTAAATCAGACATTGAGCAAGGAAAAAATATTGTTTACCCTCTGGAAAAATCAGGCATTTTCCCGCCTATGGTAACGCAAATGATTTCTGTCGGAGAAGAGACCGGTGCTCTTGACCAGATGTTGTCAAAGATTGCTGATTTTTATGATGATGAGGTAGATAGAGCAGTTGAAGGACTCACTAAGATGATTGAACCTATGCTTATGTTAGTTGTCGGTGGCTCAGTTGGTTTTATTATTATTGCAATGTATTTACCAATCTTCAAACTTGGTGATGTTGTCCAATAAACTTTGGAACAAAATATATGATAAACAGTAAAACAAACAACCTTATCCTTTTGATAAGGTTGTTTTTATTTTTTTTAATCGTTTTTATTAACATTTTTTTGGGAAATTATTCAAGTGCCACAACACCTTTCTTTTTAAATCTCTCCATAGTAATAACAGTATTTTCTCTAATGATTTTTATTGGTCAAAATTTCATTAGCCAAGTGATATTACTTTATGTTCAAGGTCTTTTAGACTTATGTATAATTTCCTATTTAGTTATGATAACAGGCTTTTTTGACAGCCCTTATATTGTTTTTTACTCTATTGTAATAATTTATATGTGTTTTTTTGATGGATTTAAAGCTGGGATATTTACAATATTTATTTTTCTTATGACTTTCTCAGCATTTTCTATAACTATTTACCATAAAAGTAATCATGTTAATATCAATGAGTTTATTTTAAGAGCATTTCAATATGGATTCTCATTTATTATAATTGTGATGCTGACTTCGTATCTTCATAAAATTTATTCTGTAAAAAACAAGGAAAAGGAAGACATTGAAGAAAGATTTAAATACCTGGAAAAGCTGTATAAAAGTATATTAGACAACATTGACATCGGCATAATTTTAATGAGTAAAAAGGGGATTATAATATCTTGTAATATTGCTGGACTCAAAATTCTTGGATTTAGCGAAAGCATTATAGGTAAAAAGTTAAGTGATATTTTATCTATTAAAGCTGAGGATGAAATAATAATTTATAAAAACAAGTATTTGGGATATAAATTTCAACCATTTGTATACGATACAAACTTATCTGGCGAGCTTTTTATATTTCAAGATGTTACTGAAAAAGAAAATCTAAAATCAAAACTTCATGAACAGCAAAGGCTTGCAATACTTGGACAATTTTCAACAATAATTGCACATGAAATTAGAAATCCCCTTGGTGCAATAAAAGGGAGCTTGCAAATTATTAAAAAAGATGAGCATCCGAAGTCTAAACTTTTTAATATCATGGAAAGAGAAATAAGTAGACTTGACAATATATTAAATAACTTACTTATGGTTGTAAAAGAGTCTAAAATTACAAATGACAAAATTGATTTAAATTGTACAATTAGTGAATTTATTGAAGAAATTAACTATTACGGGCTTTTTGACGATTTAAAGATAAATTATAAATGCCAAGCCAATAACCCTAATGTTGTAATATCTACAGTAGAAGTTAGACAAATTATTTGGAATCTTATAATTAACAGTTTTCAAGCTAAAAGTGATGCGATCATCAATATTACACTAAAGGACATAGAATCTTCTATCCTATTGGTTTATGAAGATAACGGTCCTGGTATAAGTAGTGAGATTGCTGACAATGTTTTCAAACCTTTTTTCACTACCAAAAAATCAGGCACCGGACTCGGTCTTTATGTAGTAAATTCAATCTGTGAAAAATATGATATAAAGATAAAAATATATGATATTAGTGTTACTGGGGTAGGGTTTAAACTGGAATTATATTTCCCTTAATTTTTTCACAATTTCACTTAACTCTTCTTTCAAAAATTCCAAATCTAATTCCTTAGAACTTGGTTCACTTACGTTTTCTTCTTTAAGAAAACGTTTTGCCCCCTCAATTGTCATCCGTTTATTATACAATAGGTCTTTTATCTTATTGATAGCTTCGATATTTTTCTGAGTATAAAGCCTTCTTTTTGAAGTAGTCTTAAAGGGTCTAATCTCTTTAAACTCTTTTTCCCAAAACCTCAAAACAGAAGGCTTTAAGTCAGTGATTTCACAAACTTCACTTATTTTATAGTAAATTTTATTACTATGCATTTACCTCTTCTTTAAAGAGTTGGCTAGGTCTGAAAACCACTACTGTTCTAGGTTCAATAACTTTTTCTTCACCTGTTTTAGGGTTTCTACCAATCCTTCTGCCTCTTGTTTTAACATCAAAATTACCAAATCCTGATATCTTGATGTTATTTTTAGATAGAATTTCATCCCTCATTATTTCAAATACCCTGTCAACTACCGTAGAAATATCTTTTTTGGTAATACCTAAACCTTCATAAATCTTTTCAACTATATCAGCCTTTGTCATAATGCACCCCCGTATTATTTTAAATTTTAAAGCATTTTTTTTTTATCGTCAACATTTTAATTACTTTTTTTCAATATTTTTAATACTTTACCACTTATATTTATATTTCTGGCGTATATTTTAGCTTCATCTACACTATTAAAATTAGATATTTCTATGTTAAAGTAATTGATTTTAGCGTCTTTACTTTTAATTATAACTTTTTGAGATAACTTTTTTGCAAATATTATCGCTTCGTCTTTACTTTTAAATGTTTTGATTTTCTTGACTTCGTGTCCGCCGATATACTCTTTAGTGCCATTTTCTTGAACATAAACATCCCATGTTTTAGTATTTATAGTCCATCTCTTTGTAATTTTTATGGTTTTTCCTTTAATGTTTTTTAATAACAGGTTATACGTTTTATAATCAATATTTTCTATTGAAATTGTATAAAAAGGTTTAGTCGTATTTTTATCCTGTTTCTGCTCAGATATATTTTTTACGTGAGGTTTTGCCTTAGGAGCGGTTTTAACATTTTGAAGAGGTTGAACTGCTTTGCTATTTATTATTTTGTCTTTGTTAGTTGTTTTAGGTTCACTTTTTGTTGCTTCAGTATGTGTTTTGGCTGTATTTGCCTCATTTGTTGAAATATTATCATTTATATTTATTGTGCCTATAACTTTATATTCTGAAACAGCCTTATCTTTTTTGCTTGTATTATCCACAATAATATTTCCGGGAAATGTTTTAACTTTTTCTTCACCTTTAGGCTCTCTTAAAATAAGCATAGTCGTTACAATAATCGCTCCTATTAGCAGTATGGAGCCTGAAATTAAATATATCGTGAATAAACTAAACTTTTTCTTTTTATGAGGCTGTACTTCTACCGAATGCTCAATTTCATAAATTTCAGAAAAGCTTTTATTTAAATATTTTAATAGGTTGATTTCAATCATTACAATATAAAAAGGGGTGGGTTACACCCCTCTTAAAGTTAATCTTCATCCTTTTTATTTTCTTGAATAACTTTATCTGCAAGATGACTCGGTAATTCTTCATAGTGGCTGAATTCCATAGTAAATACGCCTCTACCACCTGTCATACTTCTTAAATCAGGAGCATACTTAAGTATTTCAGCCATAGGTACTTGAGCTGAAATATGTTGGCCGTTTGTCTGAGGTTCGACATTTAATATTCTTCCTCTTCTTGAATTAAGATCTCCTATAACATTACCTACTGAATCCTCTGGTACAAATATGTCCATATTCATAATAGGTTCCAAAAGAACAGGCTTGGCATCCATTGCCACCTTTTTGTAAGCCATAGATGCAGCAATTTTAAATGCCATTTCTGAAGAGTCAACTGAGTGATAAGAACCGTCATACAGTGTAACTTTAAAATCTACCATTGGATAACCCGCAATAACCCCTTCTAATGCTGCTTCTCTTATCCCTTTTTCTACAGCTGGAATATATTGTTTTGGGATAGCTCCTCCAACTATTTGGTCTACAAATTCAAAACCTTCCCCCCTTGGTAAAGGCTCAACTGTAATCCAAACATCTCCATACTGACCTCTGCCACCGGATTGTTTTTTATACTTCCCTTGTCCACTAGCTTTCCCTTTAATTGTTTCTTTATATGGAACTTTTGGAGTTTTTAAGTCAACTTCTACATTAAATTTTTTCTTAAGTTTTTCCACTACAACTTCGATATGCATCTGCCCCATACCGTTTAACAAAAGCTCCCCGGTTTGTTCATCTCTGGATACTCTAATCCCCGGATCTTCTTCCATCAGTCTATGCAGCCCGCTACTTACTTTATCTTCATCATCTTTTGATTTTGGTACAAGTGAAAAAGCAAGTACAGGTTCAGGTAAATCAACCGGTGTAACTTCAACCTGATATTTTTTATTACTGGTAAAGGTATCAAAAGATTCCGTATACTTTAATTTATTAACCATACCTATTTGACCTGCAATTAATTTGTCTACTTTTACAAAATTTTTACCTTGTAACAAATAAAGTTGATTTATTTTTTCGGTTTCATTTTTATTAACATTATATATTTCGCTATCACATGTTAGCTCACCTGAATACAATCTGATAATAGAAAGTTTTCCTGCAAAAGGGTCTATAAAAGTTTTAAAAACAAACCCCACTAACTCTTTATCTTGAGGATCAATAAATATTGTTTCACCTGTTTTTTTATCTATCGCTTCCCTTCTTTCCCTTTGAAGTGGTGAAGGGAGATAATTAATTATAGCTTCAAGTAAAAGTTTAGAACCTATATTTTTAGTTGCTGAACCGCAGATTACGGGTATAAATCTCTTTGAAATTGTACCTTCTCTCACACCTTTTAAGATTTCTTCCTCGGTAAACTCTTCACCTTCAAGAAATTTTTCAATTAAACTGTCATCAGTTTCACTTATAGCTTCAAGCAGCTTGTTTCTATATTCTTCAGCTTCATCTAACATATCAGCCGGAATATCTTCTACCTGAAACTCAGCAGTAGCATCACTTGGGTAAAGATAAGCTTTCATTTTGATTAAATCTATCAACCCTCTAAAGTTATCTTCTTTACCAATCGGGAGAAATATAGGTACAGGATTGATACCAAATGATTTTTCAATATCTGAAAGTGATCTGTAGAAATCAGCTCTCTCTTTATCCATTTTGTTGACAAAAATAATTTTAGCAAGGTCATATTGATCAGCAAATTTCCAAACTCTTTCTGTTTCTGCCTTAACACCAGTAATAGCACTGGCGATAACAACAGCTCCACCAACAGCAGAAAGTGCAGCTTTAGTTTCATGTAAAAAGTTTGAATATCCTGGAGTATCAACAATATTTAGCGAATATTTATTCCATTCAACAGAACAAACTTTACTGTTAATAGATATTTTTCTTTCAATTTCTACCGGGTCAAAATCCATAACGCTTGTTCCTGCATCAACACTACCTATCTTTTTTGTTACTTTGGCATTAAAAAGTATTGCCTCAATAAGACTGGTTTTTCCTGCACCACCATGTGAAATAAAAGCAACATTGCGTATTTTGTTGATATCAGTTACATTCATAGACGCCCTCCATCTTTGATTTAAGTAATTCTAACAAATAAAATTATCATTTTCAATCATTTGTAGAAAAATCTTTATTTTTTTTTCTATCTGCCTTATAACAACTGTATGTATTTACCTAAATATTAACTTTTAATTAATGGACTTTTCCTAAGTAAATTATAAGGAGGATTAAGTGGAAAACAATCCGTGGGGCGATCAAAAGCTAAATGTCAAATTACCAAAATTTAAAATTCAAGTATCCGGAACAATTATTTTTATCATATTGTTACTATTATGGATCTTAAGTGGTTTTTACATCGTTAAGGCAAACGAGCAGGCAGTAGTAATGAGGTTTGGAAAAATTGTTAATGTAGTTGGAGCTGGTCCTCATTTCCATTTACCTTTTCCTATTGAAAGAATTGATAAGGCAGAAGTTACTAAAATTCACAGAATAGAGATTGGTTTTAGGACAGGAAAAGATGGTAATATAAAGTCTGTGCCTAAAGAGGCTTTAATGTTAACGGGTGATGAAAATATTGTAAGCATTGACCTTATTGTGCAATATAAAATAGGTGATATAGTAAAATATCTTTATAATGTATTAAATGTAGAAAAAGTAATAAAAGATGCAGCAGAATCAGCTATCAGAGAGATAGCTGGTAAAGAGAAAATTGATGATATTTTAACTACAGGCAAAAGCAGAATACAGCAGGAAACCCAGGTAATTTTGCAAGATATTCTTAATTTTTACAATTCCGGAATTGATATTGTAGCGGTTCAATTGCAGGATGTTGAGCCTCCTAAAGCTGTCGTTGCCGCTTTTAAAGATGTTGCCAGTGCAAAAGAAGATAAAAATAGATTTATCAATGAGGCCGAAGCGTATAGAAACGAAGTAATACCAAAAGCAAGAGCTGAGGCAGCTGAAATGATACTGGATGCAGAAGCATATGAGGTTGAAAAGATTCAGAGAGCCAAAGGTGAGACTACAAGATTTTTAAATATTTACGAAAGTTATAAAATGGCGCCAAATATCACTAAAAAAAGATTATATCTTGAAAAAATGGCAGAGATTTTGAAAGGTGGTCAAATATTTATTTTTGACGAAAATATTAAAAACATAAGTCCATTTATGGGTCTTGACGGAATGATAAAAGGGGATGCAAAATGAAAAAAGTTTTTATAGTGGTAGCAATTATTTTTGCTATTTTAATCGTTGCTCCTTTTACAGGAGTTTTTTATACAGTTAAGGTTAACGAGCAGGCTATAGTTACTTACCTCGGGAAGGTTGTTAAGGTTATTGACAAGCCAGGGCTATATGTAAAAGTACCATTTTTATATAATGTTTCTTATTTAAGTAAAATGTTGTTAGAATATGATGCACCTGTTTCAGAAATATTGACTAAAGATAAAAAAACACTTTTGCTCGATAATTATTGCAGATGGAAAATTAATGATCCTTTAAAATTTTATCTTAGTGTAAGAGATGTATATGGCGCTATGTCAAGAATTGACGACATAATATATTCAGAAATGAGAATTGAGTTAGGACAACATACATTAACCGAAGTTGTAAGCATAAACAGAAATGAAATTATGGCTAATGTTACAAAAGCGGCTAAAGAGAAAGCTAAAGTATACGGAATAGATATACACGATATCAGGATAAAGCGAGCAGACTTACCGCCGGAAAACGAAAAAGCTGTATATGAAAGGATGAGAGCTGAAAGGGTAAGAATTGCAAAACAATATCGCTCTGAAGGTATTGAAGAAGGTAGAAAGATAAAAGCTAAAACTGAAAAGGAAAAGAAAATAATTTTGGCTGAAGCTTATAAAAAAGTTCAGGAAATTAAAGGTGCCACTGATGCTAAAGTTGTAAAAATCTATGCTGATGCATTTAAACAAGACCCTAACTTTTTTGAATTTATTAAGACATTAGACGTATATTCAGATGTATTAACCAAAGATAGTAAATATTTCCTTTCTACTAATACAAAACTCTTAAAGCTGCTAAATAAAGGTGATACAGAATAATTAAAAAAGCCCTGATTTCAGGGCTTTTTTACATCCAACCTTTCTTTTTGAAAATTAATATCGGTAAAATAGATGAAATCAGCATCAATATTAAAGAAAAAGGATACCCAAAGTGCCAATCCAACTCAGGGAAGAATTTGAAGTTCATTCCATAAATACTTGCCACAAGGGTAGGGGGAAGAAAAATAACATTCACAATTGTAAATATTTTTATAATATTATTTTGCTCTATACCTAACTGACCAAGGAATATGTTTTGTATGTAATCAAGCCTGTCAAAATTAAACCTTGTATAATCGATTAGAGAATTGACGTCTTTAATCATTATTTTGAAATTATTTTCCAAGTTAGAGGGAAGTTTGGGAGATTTTAGAATTGCAGATAGAAGCCTTTGTTTATCAATTAAACTTTCTCTTAGTCTTGTATTATGGTCCTCATTCATAGATATTGATTCCAACAAATCTTCACTGTCCATATCTTCATTTAAAAGGTTTTTTCTTAAATTAGAAATTCCTTTAGCAATATTTTCAAGAATATCCGCATCCATATCAATTCTCATTTCAAGTATATTGCTAAAAATATAAAAACCGGAGTTAAAAAGGTTAGGTAAAGAAATTATTTTCTTTATACATTCATCAAATGTCCTTAATTCACGATAGCGTATCGTTACCAAAAAATTATCCTGTAAAATAAAAGATACTGTTTCATTGTGAGGTGTATTGTCAATAAGTGTAAAAAAATATGTGTTTACGGTAATATCTTTTGATGTCTCCCAATATCTTGACGAAATCTCAATCTCTTCAGTTTCCTGTTTTGTAGGAAATTCAACATTGTAAATGGTAGAAATTACCTTAAACTCTTCAGAAGAAGGCTTTATCATGTCTATCCACAATAATTCTTTTAAATCGGGCATCAGAGCATCTATATTATCTACAATCTTTATTTTATTATTTTTATCTTTAGCATAAATTTTAATCATATGTACCTCCGTAACAATCAAGTAAGGATAAGATTTTTTATTATAAATTTCAATTAAAATTATTTAAGATTTTAACTTGTCTAATAAAAATTCAAATAATAAACTTAGTAGATTTCATAGCAGGTTAATCTTCCATCAAGTCCGCCATTTTTAAGTGGCATTTTCATAGAAGTTTTTAAGCCTACCTTTTTAATTAATTCTCTATTGCCGAAGTAAACAAATGCTTTGCTACCTTTACAGTTATTTTTTAAGAAGTCTCCAAAACTTGTAATAAGACGACTCACCTCATTTTTTTCACCAAGCCTCTTCCCATAAGGAGGATTGGTTATAATTGTTGAATTTTCTATACTTTTTATTTTTGAAAAATCGGTAACTGCCAGTTTAACCTTATCACCGTGAGGAATCAGTTTTAAATTTTCTTTTGCAATCTGAATTGCTCTTTTATCTATATCGCTTCCGGAAATTAAATTATTTGGAAGAGGTTTAATACTTTCAAGGGAACATTTTCTTACATAATCAAACGTGTTACGATTAAAGTCAGGCATATAAAAAATACCAAGATTTTCTCTGTTATAGCAAGAAGGTATATCACAAACTTTCAGTAAAGCTTCAGCTAATATTGTACCTGAGCCGCAGAATGGGTCATATAGATTGGTTTCCCCATTCCATTTTGAAATTCTTATTATTCCAGCAGCAAGATTTTCCATGATAGGTGCTTCAAGACTATTTTTTCTGTAACCTCTTCTATGAAGAGAGCCACCAGTTAACTCCAGACTAATGGTAGCTTTATTGTCATTTATATAAAGATTAAACCATACGTCAGGAGTCTTGGGTTTTACATTTGGTCTTTCTCCATATTTGTCCCTAAAATAGTCAGCAATTGCATCTTTAAGACAAAGTGAGGCATATTGAGAATGAGTGATTAAACTATTTGATACTGATGAAAATATAGCAAATGTCTTATTTAATGGTAAAAAATCATCCCATTTGATACTTTTGGCAGTTTTATATAGGTATTTTGTACTGTGACAATCAAATGTAATAATCGGTGCTAATATTCTCGTAGGAATTTTTGAACAATATACAATTTTGTAAAGGGTTTCTTTACTGGCAGTAAAAGAAACCCCTCTGTATTTTGTATTTATCTCCGCTGCTCCAAGTTCATCAAGCTCTTCTGCTGCGACCTGTTCCAAATTATCAAGAACAGCGGCAAAATATCTGTTAGTTTTAAGATATTTGTACATTTAGTTTTTCTTTTCCTTTGCTATCTCAACCATTGGCCTTTTACCGCGCTTATTCTTTTTAAAATATGTTAAAATAACCTCAGCCTCTTCATATGGTACGGTTACAAAAGAAAATTTATCAAATACTTTAATCTCTCTCAAAAGTCTTTGCTCTACACCCGTTTTCTCATAAATAAAGTCAGCCAAACTTTTAGGTGTTGCATTGTTTTCTTTCCCCATGGATACAAACAGTCTTGCCTTACCTTTTCTGTTTACAGATTTAGTATCCCTTATTTCAGAGTATGAAGATTCATCAAACTCATCCCCATAATTCATAGATAGTAATGCCTTCACAATCTGCTCCGGTGTAAGCTGGCCTAATAGCTCTTTTGAGAGTTCATCTATATGTCTGTTTTTTTCATAATCAACTGTTTCTGCAGTTGCTTTTATCTCTTCAATAATCTTAGCCTTTTTTGTCTCAATAATATCTTCTACTTTAGGAAGATCACCTTTTTTAATTTTTGCTTTTGCAATTCTCATTATGTATACCAATCTTCTGTATTCGTCAGGGGTTACAAATGTAATTGCTGTGCCTTCTTTACCGGCTCTTCCTGTTCGGCCGATTCTATGCACATAAGACTCAGGGTCTTGGGGCAATGAGTAATTTATTACGTGTGTTAAGTCGGAAATATCAATTCCTCTTGCGGCAACATCTGTGGCTACCAATATATTAATTTGCTTGTTTTTAAATTTTTTTAAAATCCTTTCCCTTTGATATTGGGAAATATCCCCGTGTAGAGCTTCGGCACTGTAGCCTCTATCAATAAGCTTATTGGCAACATTATCTACGTCTACTTTAGTCCTGCAAAAGACAATACCATAAAAATCCGGCACAATATCCCTTATTCTACAAAGTGCTTCAAATTTATCGTCTTCATTGACTTCAAAGTAAATTTGATCAGTTAAATCGGTAGTCAATGTTTTGTTTTCTACAGCGACAACTCTTTGGTTTTTCATGTACTTTTGAGCAATTTGCTTAATCTCTTTAGGCATAGTTGCCGAAAACAGAAGAGTCCTTTTAGTTGAATTTGTATTTTTTAAAATATACTCAATATCCTCTATAAAACCCATATTGAGCATTTCATCCGCCTCATCAAGTACTAAAAATTCTATATGGGATAAATTAAGCGTTTTTCTTTTTAAGTGGTCTATAATTCTGCCCGGTGTCCCTACAACAATATCCACACCTTCTTGAAGTCTTCTAATTTGCAAATCGATAGATTGCCCACCGTAAACAGGTATAATTTTAGTTTTCTTTTTCCCTTTAAGAGTGTTTAATTCTTCAGCAACTTGCAAACATAATTCTCTTGTAGGAGTTAAAATCAATGCTTTAACCTTGTTTCTTTCTTCTGATAACAGTTGAATTATTGGTATTCCAAATGCTGCAGTTTTTCCCGTACCGGTTTGTGCTTGACCTATAAGGTCGTCAGTGGAATTAAAAATTTCTGGGATTATCTTAGCTTGTATAGGTGATGGTGCTTCAAATCCTTTCTTTTTTATTGATGTTAAAATGTTTTCAGATATTCCTAATTCTCTGAATTTTTCAAGTGTGTTCATTCACTACCTCTGTTATTATTTTTTGTCTGGTTATTCAGGTTTTCTGAGTCAAACATTAAGATTATATATTTATTTTGTAATTTAGCAACAATTATTCTTGATTAATACTAAATTATTGTAATAAAGTAGCATATGGATATAAGATATTTAAAACAAGAAAATATAAGACTTAAACGGGTGGTCAATACCATTCAACCTTATTTCGAACTTTTTGAATCCATTTCTGCGGGTGAAAAAGGGAGAATTCTTGATAAATTACTTGATATATGTAAAAGAGAAACTGAAAGTTTTCAGGGATTTATAGGTATTATTGAGAAAGATAATACTCTTTTTGTACCTACTTTCGATTATCTTAAATCATGTAAGGTCAAAAATAAGGATAGCTTTAAGCTTATTAATCCACTTGAGGAAATTGGATATCTGTATGAAGTTTCTATCAAAACTGGTAAACCTTTTTATACCAATATAATAGATTATTCGAAATATCTCAAAAATATCCCTGAAGGACACATTAAAATTACAAATTTTATGTCTGTCCCTGTAATAAAAAATGGGAAAGTGGCAGGTATAATTGCTTTAGCCAATTCTACTGTAGATTATAATGATGATTCAATTATAGCTGTAGAAAAGATAGCAAATATACTGTCAGTATTTTTAGATGATGAAAAATTTGTTAATAATGATAATATTATAGATGCCATACTAAGTTGCCATGATAAAGATTTTTTGTGTGTAGTGATTGATAACAAAATCGTCTATGCAAATAATTTTTTAATAAACTACCTTATTGATGCCCACTCTTTGGACATATTCTCTTTAAATGAATTAACAGAATTTAAAAATATAGAAATTATTAATATAATATCTAAGGCTTATGACAATATCTTTAAGAAAGGTAAATTTGAAGATACATTGGAGTTATTTGTCAATAATGAGTTAAAAAGCTATGAAGTTATTGCCACACCTGTAATTAACGATGAGGAAATTGTGGGTGCCTCAATACTATTTAAAGACATTACCGAATTTAATGAAATTATCTCAAAAGCAAAAAAAGATTATGAGGTTGAAAAATTTATATCAGACCTTCTGCAAGAAATATACAAAGGGAGCGATTTGGATTTAAGTATTTCAAATAGCCTTTCAAAAATAGGAGAATATTTGAAATTAACTGAGATTTCCGTTTATGAGCGTGAAAATAAGGAAATTAATAAAATATACTCATGGAATACAGACAAGATATCAAATAATATCAAACCTGACAGCTTGTCAGCCATATTTATTAAAGTTGAAGATGAGGGGATTATTATTTTAAGCGGTGAAACAGATGACAACCTTTTAAATTCGTATTCACACATCAAAGAACTTGCTTCTGTTGTTGCCTATCCTATGTTGCAACAAGGAAAAATGTTTGGATTTATAATATATGAAAAAAGGTGTGAGCAAAATATATGGAGTATCAGGGAAGTAGAGCTTCTTAAAATTTTATCAAATATTATTACATCTGCAATTTTGCAGAAAAAGGCTGACGAAAATCTTAAATATGCAAGCACACACGATAAGTTAACCGGAATTTACAATAGAGCATATTTTGAAACTGAAATTGAAAGGGTAAAAAAAGGAAGAAATTTTCCACTTGGCATTTTTATTATTGATGTAAATGATTTAAAAGTTATAAATGATAAAATTGGGCATGCTGCCGGTGATGAACTTATTGTAAATGCAGCAAAAATTCTAAAAAATTCTGTCAGAAGTGAAGACTGTCTTGCAAGAATAGGAGGGGATGAATTTGCTATAATCATACAAAGGGCAAATGAAAATGCAGCAAAAAGTCTTTATCAGAGAATTTTAGATACTCAGGAAAAAGTAAATCAAAACCTTGAAAATAAAGTTTCCATGGCTGTTGGGTTTTCAATAGCAAAAAGCGAAAAAGAGATTACCGAAGCTACTAAAAAGGCGGATGAAAATATGTATTTGCATAAGCGTCAAATTAAAGGGGGAAGACAGGTGCGGTAACAATGCAATTGTAGCTACAGTGTGAAACGAAAAGTAGAATCTTCTTGCAATTTCACAAAAAATTATATAAAAGTCAAACGCTTGTGATTTATATAGTCAAAGGAATAAAATAATGATTATTGATATAAAAGATATCAATTTTAACATTTCAGTTGAGGATTGCTTTGTAAATTTAAAACCACATCCGAAATTTTCTCATTGCACTTTTGAGAATTATATCCCTGATGAAAAATACCCGTCTCAATTTTATATTAAAGAAACGTTAATAAATAAGATTAAAAAGCTCAATGAAGAGCCTACAGAAACTAAGAATAAAAAAGGGTTTTTTAATTTTCTAAGAAAATCTGCCAAAGAGGTCAATAATAAAAAACTAAACAATTTATACATCGATGGTGGTTACGGTGTAGGTAAAACCCACCTATTAAGTGCTTGTTACAACACTGCTAATGTGAATAAAGCCTTTTTAAGTTTTGGTGAATTGTGCTACTTTTTTAACTATATAGGGCTTGAAAAGACCGCTGAAGAATTTTCAAAACTAAAACTTCTCTTGCTCGATGAATTTGAACTTGATGATCCTGCCACTACAAGAATGATGGCAAAGTTTTTTCTTTTAATAAATAAAAATACCCTTATAATTACTACTTCAAACACACTCCCTTCAGATTTAGGAAAATTAAAATTTCAGGTTGATGAATTTCAAAGAGAGATGGGGATTATTTCCGGTGCTTTCAAAACTGTTGTGGTAGAGGGTATAGATTATAGAAAAAAGAATAAAATATTAAACCAAAGGATTGCATCCAAATCTTTTCTTGACACTTTTAGAGACTATAAGGTGTCAAAAACAGCTAAGATGCTTACTACGTATAAAAACTTAATGGAAACATTAATTGACAATCACCCTTTTAAATATTTTGTAATCCCATCAACTTGTGAGGCTATTTTTATAGATGGTGTTGCTCCATTTGAGCAGCTTAATAATGCTCTAAGATTTACTCACCTAGTAGACCATTGTTATTACTATAATACAAAGATTTTTATCAGATCAGAATATGATTTGGACAAATTTTTCAAACCTGAAATCATTGAATCATGCTTTAGTAAAAAATTTCAAAGATGTTTGTCAAGACTTGATGAGCTTGCCATATTTTTTAAGAGTTGATTATGGCTATAGGTGTCTTTGATTCAGGAATCGGTGGCTTAACTGTTTTTAGAACAATAATTAAAAATTTTAAAGATACAGACTTGTATTATCTCGGGGATACAGCAAGGGTGCCATACGGCAACAAGTCAAAAGACACAATTTGCAGATACAGTTTGGAATGTTCAAATTTTTTGATTAATAACTATCAAATAGATTGTCTGGTTATTGCTTGTAACACTGCCTCATCCTTTGCACTGGATTTTTTGAAATCCAAACTAAATATACCCGTAATAGGAGTAGTTGAGCCCGGGGCACAACTTGCAGCAAAGTTTACTGAAAACAAAAAAGTAGGAATTATCGGAACAATAGGTACAATAAAAAGTAATTCATACTACAACGCAATAAAAAAAATAGATAACAAAATTGAAATCTATCAAAACCAATCACCACTTCTTGTACCTTTAGTAGAAGAGGGGAGAATTGAGCATGAAATCACAAGACTTGCTGTGAAAGAATATATTGCACCTCTCGTTGAAAAAGGTATAGACACCCTTGTATTAGGTTGTACACATTATCCTGTTTTAAAAAATATAATAGAAAAAATATATCCTAATTTAAAGCTCGTTGATTCCAGTGAGGCTATTATTCCTTACATAGTTTCATGTTTGCCTACAGATAAAAGGGAAGAGGGGAAAAGACTAATATTGACTACAGATGAGACAGAGGCATTTAACGCACTAAAACACAGGCTTGTTGGGGATATAAAACTTCAGAAAGTTGATTTAAAAGAAATTATATAAAAGAAAAAATTTCATCGTGACTTTTTATAAAATCCAAATTTTCAAATTTTCTTTTATACCCTAAAAATGGTGTCCCTGAAGATTTTGCGGCCAAGTAATCAGTTTCCGAGTCACCTATATATATTGTTTTTTCAGGTACAACGTTAAAATATTCAAAAATCTTGTAAAGCCCTTCAGGATTTGGCTTAGCGTTTGTGACATCTAAGGATGTAACTTTAAAATCAAAGTATATGTCAATATTAAAGTGTTCCAAAAGATAGTGTAAAGAGTAGCCTCTATTCGTAAATATAGAGAGTTTATAATTTTTTTCCTTTAATTTAGGTAAGGTTTCAATAAGCTTTTCTTCCGGCTCCATTAAGTCGAGAAATTTTGAAAAATTCATATTTTTAGCAAATTCGAGCATTTCATTTAACTTTTCTTTTGAGTCAGTTAAAAAAGATAAGATTTCCTCATTTGTTTTCATCATCGCCATATTAACAAGTTCTTCATTAGTCCTATCTATTTTAGTTAACCCAAAAGTGTCACACACAAAGTCATAATAAGCAAGAACTGCCTTTTTACTGTTAAACAGTACACCATCACAGTCGTAAATTATTAATTCTTTCATAACCCACCGTTTTTATTTTTTAATCTCACATTTTTTGATCTTTTTTTCAACTTTTTTCTAAAGTTTTTGCTGTCAAGTACGATATTGTAGTTGAGCGACACGGAGGTTTGCTTATGGATGCACTAAGGATAGGTGGAATTATTTCAGGCCTTGATACAAATGGGATCGTAGAGACCCTGACTCAACAGGCTAAGCAGACATATTACTCATTAGAACAAAAATATGCTAATAAAACTCTTGAAAAAAATGTATATCAGTCAATAAGCACCGATCTTGTATCCATAAAAGCAGATTTGCTAAACTTAAAGCTTGAGTCTACTTTTAAATCTAAAAATGTTTCTGTTTCAAATTCTTCCATATTAAGTGCTACCGCATCAATATCTGCGAAAAACGGCTCACACACTATAAAAGTTTCACAAACTGCAAGAAATTCATATACCTATAGTCAATTTACCAATGTTGCTCTTAGTGAAAAAGGTGCAGGTGTTTCAAGTATCAGTGGTCGCCCTAATGATTTTTTAGAAGGTATTCATAATGTTACAATTTCAACTGCTACAATTTCAGCAACAGATTATTATATATCAAAAGATGAATTTTCTCCAAACAATTTAGGACAGCTTAATAAATATTCCGGCTCTTCATTAAGTATTGTTGATACAAAAGGGGAGTTAACTTCCGATTTATCTGGCAATTTTACTATAAGCATTAATTCTACTGTTTATTCAGTATCAGTTTCAGCTGTAACTGGGGACGATATAAATAAAGTAACAAAATCAATAGAAGATTCCCTCAATAGTCAATTAAATAGTGCAAATAGTACTACTAATAAAAATTATTTAGCTGTCAGGGCTGACTTTAACAGTACAAGCGGAAGTTGGAATATGGCAATATATGATACTTCCCTTGAAAGCTTAACTATTGAAGCTCAAAGTGACAGTATAAGTCAAAGCCTTGGATTACATAATGGTACTTCCTCAACCACAACAAAATCTGTTACTACAAAAATTTCAAAATATCATGTGTCTGATAGTTATGCTAACTTGTTGACAAAATTAAATGATACTACTGCAGGTCTTATTCCAGGGGTGACTCTTACTGCGGATTCTTCATTGTCAGATGGCAGCTTTAAAATCGCTCAAGATTCATCTTTAAATGTAAAAGCCGAGTCTTATTCTAAGGTCACTGGTGCTACGGTTTCTACAGGTTTAGGTCTTGATACATCAGTAACCGGACTTCAAAATGCAGGCTTTTCAAAAACTCCATCTACATCTACAAATGGCACTTTTACAATAAATGGTGTTTCTATAACAATCGATGATTATACAGCTTTATCAGTAAACGATTTAATAGCAAAAATAAATTCATCAGGTGCAGGAGTAACTGCAAGTTATGACTCCACAGAGGATAAAATAGTATTGCAGTCAAACACTGCAGGTGCTGAAAATATAACATTAGGCGACTTTTCAGATACAAGTGACATTTTAAGCGTATTAAAGCTTACTTCTGCAGACGGTGCCACAAAAACTACAGGCTCAAGTAGTGGCTCAGTTGACCCTACTGTAAAATTAAGCTCAGCCGGTTTTACCAAGACAGTTACAAGCGGTATTTTTACTATTAATGGTGTTTCGATTTATGTAGATGCAAGTGTAGATACGTTAAATGATGTTATTTATAAAGTAAACAATTCCGGTGCTAATGTTGAGTTGAGTTATGATGAAGTTGCAGATAAAGTCACCTTAAGGTCAAAAGATAGTATAGATAAGATTCTATTAGGGTCATCCAATGATACAAGTTCATTTCTTGAAGCACTTAATTTAACAGATGATACTACTACCTCATCTGAATTTGGAGTAGCTGGTCAATATGCAATACTGAATGTTGATGGTATTAATTATATTAGAGATACAAACAAAATAGATGATATAATTTCAGGTGTTACTTTAAATATTAAAAATGCGAGTGATGAGTATACTACTATAGATATTTCAACCGATACAACAAAGGCAGTAGAATACTTTGCAAAATTTGTTCAGCATTACAATCAGATGATTGAAAAACTTTCTCCACCAGAAATTGATGATGAGGATGAACAATATTTAACTCCTCTAACAGAGGATGAAAAAAATAATATGACAAGTGAGGAGGTGACCGATTACGAAGAAAAGTGGAAGACTTATACTACTTATAACATAATTTCAAAAAGTTCTGAACTCCGTTTGCTCAAGAATTCTTTGAGAAGCAACCTCTTAAGTGAAGCGACCGGAATAACCGGAGCTTATAAAAGTTTAAGCGAAATAGGAATTAGTATTGCCGGCGATGGAGATTTAAGCGTTATAAAGAAAGGTATGTTGGTAAAAGACAGCACCGACTATGATGAAATATTGAGTGAATTAAAAAATAATGAAACATTTTTAAATGCATTATCAGAAAATCCTGATGATGTGTATAAACTGTTTTCCGAAAATTCTTCAACTGCCACAGGGTGGGCAAGAAAGTATGAAAGCGTTATTAATCAATATGTTTCAACCGGCGGGTTGATATCTCTTAAAATACAGCCGTTTGGAACAATTGATAGGCAACTCTATAATCTCGCAGACAGAATGGATGACGAACAGACCAGAGTAACAAGTTATCTTGAAAGGGTCTGGAGCCAGTTTACAAACATGGAAAAACAGATAGCTCAACTTCAGGAACAAGGTAACTACTTGACTCAGCTTTTGGCTAGTCAAAAATAATAAGGAGGAATAATGGTTTCAAATCCTTACAGAACGTATCTTAAAAATGAAATTGAAGGTGCAACAAAAGGGAAGTTGATTTTGCTCTTATACGATGGAGCAATAAAGTTTTTAAGACAAGCAAATAAATATATTGAGCTCAAAGATATTCCCAATGCACACCAAAATATTATAAAAGCCGAAAATATTATTTACGAGCTAATGTCTACTTTAAATATGGACGCAGGTGAAATAGCAGAAAATTTACTAAAGCTTTATGACTTTATGGTATGGCAGCTTATTGAAGCAAATAAAGAAAAAAATAGTGAGAAAATAAATACCGTAATAAAATTACTAACTAATTTAAGAGAAGCTTGGAAAGTAATAGTTGAAAAAGAGCAAGAAGTGGAAAGTGAAGCTGAAAATAAAAAGAGGTCGGTTAATTTTGCCGGGTGAGGTAATATGAGTATTAATTTTGATAACTCTATAATTAATATTAGGGACAAGCTTACCGGCAGCGTGAGCAAAAAGAAGTCTTCTGCCAATGATAATTCGGCTAAAACTGCAAATAATGTTAACCTAAATATTGAAAGCAAAAAGTTTGCAGATATAGTTGAAATCAAACGGGAAAACCGATTGGCAGCCAACTCTTACAGTTTGCTCAAGTCGGAAGATGATGCCAATGAGGTATTAAACAAACTAAAAGACGCCTTTCAAAAACAGGATGCATCATCTTTGATAAATGCGCATGGTAAGGTAGACCCTGATAAGGTATTGAAATTTTACCCTTTTGAATAGCTAAAGGAGTATTTATGAATATTCAGGGGATAAGTAGTTACAAATTAGCACAATATAGCTACGCCTACAGTATGAAGGTTGCAGCAAAAAGCAAAGAATCAGCTGAAACATCTGGAAATAACATACTAAAGTTAATCAACTCGAGTGTCAAAAATTCTACTAATAAAATTGATTTTTATGCTTAACTGTACTATCATCATTTAATGGACAAAAACCTTGATATTATATTTGGAAATTTTGTAAAGGTTGCTGAAAAAATTCTTAACGATGCTGACCCTTCAAACTTAGAACAGCAACTTAATATTTATCAAAACTTTTTCAAACAGTTAAATCAGTTAGCGACCAATCTGGATAAAATATCTGAAGATGACCTTGAAAAATTAAAACAAGTAATTTTGATTAACGAAAAGGTAGCATCTATACTGATAGATAAGAAAGAAGAATTGAGAAACACTATCATTAAGGAAAACAAAAAGATAAATATCAAAAAAAAATATAATCATCAAAACAATCAGCTTGGTTACGACAAAAAATCTTAATGGAAAAATGGGCAGTAATTAAACATTACAGAGATATATTGGACAGTGAAGAAGGATATATACTTAAAAATGGCTCTATAAAAGTTGCAACGCTATATCCAAATAAATATGAAATTGCCTCCCAAAATCTTGGTTTTCAGGAGGTATACAAATTTTTAAACTCAATTGAAGATGTCGTATGCGAAAGGATTGTTTTAGACTTTTACGAAGATAATCTCTCCATTGAAACCCAAAAGTTTTTTGCTGAATTTGAAGTAATTTTTGTTAGCATTAATTATGAAGAAGATGTTTTAAATCTTATAAGATTTTTAAAAGCTCAACATATAAAGCCATTTAATTATGAAAGAGACAACAGTACGCCGCTAATTATTGCAGGCGGTGTTTTGACATTTTTAAACCCTAGGCTTCTTTTAAATGTTGCTGACATTCAATTAATTGGTGATTTAGAGCCAATGAAAGATGACATAATCTCAATGTTGACAAATTTTAGCAGTAAAAACGAAAGAATATCTTTTTTAACTACATTAGATTACAGTGTTTTTTCAGGGCGTAAAGATAAGGCTAAAGTAGTACACAAGAAAGATAGGACCCCAGTCTGCTCATCTATAAAAACAGTAAGTGGGGAATTTGCGAACGAATTTCTTGTGGAGCTCAGCATAGGTTGCAAATACGGTTGCAGGTTTTGCTCAGCATCATATATTTACAGGCCTTACAGGATAATGGATTTTAATAAATTTTACGAAATAATTGAGAATTATTCTTTTAGTGATGACATTGGAATTATCAGTGCTGTTTTTGGTGATTTGCCTGACATACAAACTCATATGGAAAAGTTAAAAAATATGGGGAAAAATATTTCTGTCTCTTCACTTAGAATTGACACATTAACCGAAAGTTTGATTTCACTTTTGAAAGATTGCAATGTTAAGTCAATAACTATTGCAGAGGAAACTGTCTCGGAAAAACTTAAAAAAATAATAAAAAAAGAGATTAAAGACGAAGATATTTATAATGTAGTAGAACTTATTGCTCATTCCGGGATTTTGAATCTAAAATTATATTATATGATTGGATTGCCCGGGGAAACAATAGATGATGTAAAATTGTTAATTAAGCGGGTTGAAAAGATTGTTGATATTTTTACTAAAAAACAGGCAGAAAAATTCAAACGACTTGGTAAAGTCAAGCTATCTATAAATATATTTATTCCAAAACCTTTTACCCCTATGCAGTATTTTCCCCTTGAAGATAAAAAATCCATAAATAACAAAATTAAACTTCTCAATAAAGAGCTTCGTAAAATACCAAATCTAAAGTTTAGCATAATGTCCCATAGTACGGCATATCTTCAGGCGACGATATCAAGAGCTGAAGATAATATAGATGAATTATACCAATTATTTTTAGAGTCTAACGATATAAAAACTGCACTTAAAAACTTTAAGTCAAATGCATATGAACAGTTCGATGAAAATAAACAACTTGTATGGGAAAAGTTGATATCACATAATTTTGATATAAATATATTAAAACGTGAATTTACTACGGCAAGAAAAATATTAGAGGATTGGTCATAATGTTAATAGCTAAACAAGGTATTATGTATATAAAACCTTACGGTTTGCCTGAAAATATTTTAAGTATCACTACCACAAGGCATACCGGATTTAGCAAATCTGAATACGCTTCATTAAATTTCGGCTTTCATGTAGATGATAATCCTTTAGATGTAGAAAAAAATTATGACAAATTATCTACAGTTTTTAAGCTTGATAAGGTTATTACACTTACACAAATTCATTCAAATACAATAATCAATTTGGATAATACAGATAATTTAAATTCCTTTGCAGGTGCCCTTACAGGTGATGGTCTAATTACAAAAAAAACTAATCTACCAATTGGTATAATGACAGCAGACTGTTTTAACGTACAATTAATAGGGAAGGAATATATTGCAAATCTCCACTGCGGTTGGAAGAGTATTTACTTAGGTATTATTGAAAACTGCTTGAAAATTTTTGCAGATAATGAAGATATTGTAGAATATGCTGTTATTGGACCTGGAATATGTGAAAACTGCTATACTGTAGGCAAAGATTTGGCGATAAAATTTTCAGATTTAGTTAGAGAAAAAAGTATATTCCATATAAAAGGTGATAACTACTTGCTTAATTTAAGAAAAATAATCAAATTAAAACTTGAGAATTTTGTTAATAATGTTATAGATTTAAATTATTGCACATATTGCAGTGATTTCCTATATTCATACAGGAAATCTAATAAAACAGGGAGAATGATTTCAATATTGATGAAGTATGAGTGAAATAAAAAAGAATTTGGAAAATATTTACGAAAGGATTGAATTAGCTGCATCAAAATCTGGCAGAAAAATAGATGCAATTACCCTTGTAGCAGTCAGTAAAACTTACCCTGCTGAAAAGATAATAGAAGCTTATAATTGCGGTCAATATATTTTTGGAGAGAATAGGGTTCAGGAAGCCCTTGATAAAATTGGGATTTTAAAAGATTATAAAGATATAAAATTTCATCTTATAGGGCATCTTCAAACAAATAAAGTGAAATATCTCAAGGATAACTTTTCTCTTATTCACTCAGTAGATAGGATTGAACTTGTAAATGAGATGGAAAAAAGGTTTTCAAAACTTAATAGAATCCAAGATATACTTATTCAGGTAAATGTCGCAAAAGAGCCTCAAAAGTCAGGTGTATTGCCTGAAGATTTTGATGTTTTACTTGATAAAGTCCTAAAAAGTAATTTTTTAAATCTAAAAGGGCTAATGATGATTCCGCCTTTTCTTGATAATCCTGAAGACAATAGAATATATTTTAGAAAAATGTATGAACTCTTTGAAAAGGTAAATACTCTTAAGAAGGTTGAATATCTTTCTATGGGTATGAGTGATGATTTTGAGATTGCAATCCAAGAAGGCTCAAATATGGTAAGAATAGGCTCTGCTATTTTTGGAAAAAGGGGATAAAATGGGACTAATTTCAATACTTATTAAATTTTATATTATTATTTTAATGTTGCGGGGAGTAATGACAAGGCAGGAATTATACTTTAATCCGGCAGGTAAGTTTGTAGCCGCTGCAACTGAGCCTATATTTTCAACACTTTTTAAAAAGCTTACAAAAGCCAGCACTGATAAACTTATACCAATCTTGATTATTTTTTTGACAGTTATTTACGCACTATTAATGGCACTTTTTTACGGAGATTTAATTTCATCTTTAATTAGAAGTATTAGTGATATTTTAGGTTTTTTAATGCTATTTTATATAGCTTCGGTCTATTTAGGTAGTTTTGTAAATACTTATTCAGCAGGAGCATATACTACTTATTTTTACAGAATTGGTCTTTTTTGGGTAAAATTAACCAGAACATTTATAAAAATTTCAGGCAATAAAATTATACTACCTACCATCATTGTTATATTTCTTGCTTATGTAATTACTCACACACTTTTATTAAGTGCTGTAAGCGTAATGGGGGGTAAGGTTGACTTTATATTTCTACTTAAAACCTCTACAAAGTCAGGCTTAATGGAATTTGTAGGTGTTTTTAGGATAATTACATGGCTTATAATAATCAGGACGTTAATGTCATGGGTGAGTCCTGACCCAAGAAATCCTATTGTACAAATGCTTATAACCATTACTGACCCTATTATTGAGCCAATTAGAAAGGTAATACCGCCATTTGGAATGATTGACTTATCGCCGATTATTGCACTGCTCATTATTGAATTTTGTAGAATTTTTCTAATAAGACTAATAAGTTTGATATTTGTATGAATCCATTAAGAAAAATTGTTATTAGCTTTTTAATTATTGTTTCAATATTGGCAATAGGTACAATCGGGTATGAATATATTGAAGGTGTAAGTTTTTTAGATTCGTTTTATATGACTGTAATTACTATTACAACGGTAGGGTTTAGCGAAGTTTTCCCCTTGTCAACAACAGGTAAATATTTTACAATATTTATAATTCTGACAGGGGCTGGTACGATTGCATTTGCAGCAACTCAAGCTATTGAAATTGTAGTAGCAGGGGAAATAAGAAAGATATTAGGCAGGAGAAAGATGGATAAAAAAAAGGTGCCCTTTGTTGTTATTGATAAAGATAATTCTAAAATTGATTACTTTAATGAAAAAGGGATAATATACATAATTGGGGATGCCACAAAGGAATCTGTGCTCATGGAAGCAAATATTTTAGAGGCAAAAGGATTGATTGCAGTTGTCAGCAGCGATGCTGAAAATGTTTACATAGTGCTCACTGCCAAAGGGTTTAGCAAAAATCTTTTTGTAATAGCCAGATCCTCAGATGAAGAATCGGCTACAAAAATGTTTTGGGCAGGTGCAGATAAAGTCTTTTCACCATACACAATAGGAGCTGTCAGTATAGCCAATACAATATTAAAGCCAAATGTTACGGAGTTTATGGATATTGTGATGGGTAAAAATAACTTTAATATTGAAGTGGGTGAAATAGCTCTAAAAAGCTCTTCTAAATTGATTGGAAAAAAAATTAGGGAGTCAAATATTAGGAAAATTGGTATAATAGTAGTAGCTATCAAGAAAAAAACTATGGATTTTATATATAACCCCGGGCCTGATACTGTTTTTGAAGAGGGTGATACTATCATAGTATTGGGACAGTCAAATATTATTGAGCAGTTAGAAAATTTGATATGAGGTAAAGATGTGGATATTTAGAATTATTTACTCAATTGCAATCTTTATTGCTTTTGTGCTTTTTCGAAATCAACTGGAAATAGATATCAATCATGCTATAAGTTATGCACTTGGCATTGTATTGTCTATTAATCTTATCGAGTTATTTATATCCGATTTAAAAAGTTTTAAAGTTATCATGGGTTTTATCGGTGGTTTTGTTTTTCTTATAATTGCTTATTTTGTAGTAAACGCTTTTGATACCGTATTTTCAAATGAAGCTTTAAAATTAGGTTTTTATTTTCTAATAGTGTATCTTGGAATACTTATAGGGTATAAAAATTACACATTATTGGAAAATATTTTTTCAAAGAGATTAAAGAGAGAAACTAAAACACGATATGTTGTAATACCTAAAATTGTTGATACATCAACACTTATTGATGGAAGAATAAGTGACATAGTAAATACGGGTTTTATAGAGGGTAAAATAGTTATCCCGACTTTTGTACTAAAAGAGTTACAAAATATTGCCGATTCTCACGATCACTTAAGAAGACAAAAGGGGAGAAGAGGGCTTGACGTTTTGAAAAAATTGCAAGAGCAAAAAGTGATCCCCATTGAAATAAGTGAAGAAGATTTTAGTAATATTGGCACTGTTGATGAAAAACTTGTAGCGTTAACTAAAAAACTTAAAGGGAAAATTATAACTACCGATTTTAATCTTATACAAGTTTCAGAAATTCAAGATATAAAGGCACTTAATATTAACTTATTGGCTTTAGCTTTAAGACAAAATGTTTTACCCGGTGATAATCTCCATATTGTAATTCAAAAAGAGGGTAAAGAGTATTCACAGGGTGTCGGATATCTGGATGACGGGACAATGGTTGTAGTAGAAAATGGAAGAACTCTTATCGGAAGTGAAGTAGATGTCGTAGTTTCAAGCTTATTGCAAACAGAATCCGGAAGAATAATTTTTACCAAATTAAAATGAGTAACTCTGTTTCAGCAATTATTCCGGCTGCTGGTATTGGTAAACGATTTTCTGATAAAGAGAAAAAGCAGTTTTATTTAATTAATGATAAGCCAATACTTTATTACACATTAAAAGCTTTAAAATTATCTTTTCCCTTTATTGAATATAATATTGGCGCACAAAAAAATGATTTTGAGTTTATAAAAAATGTATGCAATGATTTGGATATAAATAACTATAAGCTGGTTTTGGGTGGCAAAGAAAGGTTTGACACCGTTTTTAATTGTCTATGTGAATCTTCAGGAAAGTATGTTCTGATTCATGATGCAGTAAGACCTTTTATAACCAAGGAGATTGTAATTAACTGTATTGAAGTAGCGAAAAAACACTCAGCGGCAGTATGCGGTGTTACCCCAAGAGACACAGTAAAACAGATAACAAACTACATGGTAGATAAAACCATAGAAAGAGATAAGCTTATTTTGACCCACACGCCACAAGTTTTTGAAAAAAAACTTTTAGAAAAGGCTTTAATGTATCAAAGAGAAAATAATATCTTTATTACCGATGAAGCAATGGCTATTGAATTGATTGGCTACAATGTATACATAACTCAATCTAATTTTACTAACATTAAGTTAACTCAAGCTGAAGATATTTTATATTTTAAATATCTTATCGAAAAAGGGGTTTACAAAATATAATACTTTTATTATATCATTGCGAAATTTGAAAAAGCGATGTATGACTCAAAAAGTATTGAGCTAAAAAATTATATTGATATAGCCTATGGTTTAATCAAAAGGATATACGAAAACGATAAAATGGATGACCCGATTAGGACAGAAGTCAACCAGGAAAGAGTTAAAGAAATTTTAAGAAGCTTTAGATTTGATAAAGGTGACGGCTATATATTTATTTATAATTTTGACGGAGTAAACATTCTTCACCCTGCAAAACCTGAACTTGAAGGTAAAAATTTGATTAATATTCAAGATAAATCGGGAAGATTCCTGATAAAAGACCTAATAGAGATTGCTAAAAAAGGTGGTGGCTTTTATAAATATTTATGGCCAAAACCATCTAAAAATAAAGATGTAGAAAAATATGCCTATGTTATCCCTTTGGAAAAGTGGGGTTGGTGGCTTGGCACTGGAATTTATGTGGATGATATTGAAGATACAGCCAATAAAGTTATTTTAACAACAGCTTCTATAAGGAAAACTATCTCTGTTAAGGTTTTTATAACTGCTTTTATTATTTTGCTCATAGTTATTGTATTGAATTATTATTTTTCAAATAAAATATCAAAAGGGATTAATGTTGTGAAAGAATTTCTCAAAGATGCTTCTGAAAAAGGTGCTGACCTTACCGTTAAAATCCCAAAAATTTCTAATGATGAAGTCGGGGATATGTCAGTATACTTTAACAATTTTATAGAAAAACTAAGCAATGTAGTCACAAAAGTTAAAGTGAGTGCAGAAAATGTTGCTTCTGGAAATACGCAATTAGCATCTGCTACTGAAGAATTGACTGTAACTTTTAATGAACAATCGGCTCAGGTAGTGTCTGTTGCTTCTGCAACTGAAGAGATTACCGTTACTTCTGATGAAATTTTACAAAGGTTAAATGATGTAAATAGTTTGACAAATGAATCAGAGCTGAGCGTAAAGAAAGGTAAAAAACAGATAGAAGACTCTGTAAAAAGCATAAAAGAGATAGAAAGCATTGTAACAGTATTAAGCTCAGCTATCGAAAATTTGAATAGCTCATCTGATGAAATTGATAATATACTTTCTGTAATTGATGATATTGCAGATCAGACAAATTTACTAGCACTAAATGCTGCAATAGAGGCTGCGAGGGCAGGGGAGCATGGTAGAGGATTTGCTGTGGTTGCAGATGAAGTAAGAAAACTTGCTGAAAAGACTCAGCACGCTGTTAAAGACATTGAAACAATAATAGATACGCTTAAACATGAATCTGATAATGCTTCTCAAGATATGGTTGTTGCAAATCAAAAGGTTAAGGAAGGTACGATTTCAATCTCTAAAACAGAGGAAATATTTGAAGATATATATCAAATCGTTGTCAAGATATTTGAAGCAAATTCTAATATATCTGCTTCAATAAATGAACAAGTCTTGGCAATTAAAAATATAAATGACAATACTCAGGTTATTTCGTCAGGTATTGAAGAAAGTACATCAGCTTTAAATGAAATTGCACAAACAATTTCCAATATTCAAAAAATGGCAGAAGATTTAAGAATAGCAATGGAGGAATTTAAGACAGATTAGCACCTAAAAAAGTAGTTGATATGCTCATGCATGAATAATTTGACATGATTAAACTAATCTGCTAATTTCACTGCCTATGGGATTTGATATAAATACTTTTTTTAGAGACTTATCTATAATGGCATTGCCATTTTTGTTTGCTATCACTATACATGAAGCATCACATGGATATGCTGCATATTTTTTAGGTGACGACACTGCTAAGAGGCATGGCAGGCTTACTCTAAACCCTATCAAACATATTGATATATTTGGGTTAATCTTCTTATTTGTAACAAGGTTGTTTGGGTGGGCAAAACCAGTGCCCGTAGATTTTACAAGGCTCAAATATAGAAAATACGGCCCTGCTGTTGTTGCTTTTGCCGGACCATTATCAAATTTTTTCTTAGCCATATTTTCTGCAATTTTATTTCATGTATTGACATCAGTTTATTTTTCACCTGTAATCCTTGAAAAAGTTATAAAACCTGTTGCTATGATGTTAGTTTTTTCTGTTCAAATAAATATAGCTCTTGGAATATTTAATTTAATTCCCATCCTGCCTCTTGACGGTGGAAGGATATTACAATCGTTTTTACCCCTTAATGCTGCCTACAAATACTCTCAATCTGAAAGGTATGGTTTTTTGATTATAATTTTTCTTTTAATTACAAATATTATTGATAAGTTAATATTCCCAATAATAAATTTTGTTATAAGATTATTAATTTAAGGAGCGCATATGGATAGAGTCTTAAGCGGGATGAGGCCAACGGGGAAACTGCATATCGGGCACTACTTCGGCGCCTTACAAAACTGGGTTTCTCTTCAAGATAAGTATGAATGTTTTTATTTCATAGCCGATTGGCATGCACTTACAACTAATTATGAGAATCCGGAAGATATCGTATCTCTTAGAAAAGAGATGTTGTTGGATTGGCTGTCAGTTGGGATTGATGTAAATAAATCCACACTTTTCGTACAATCAAAAAATATTTATCATGCAGAACTTTTTTTACTTTTGTCTATGATAACCCCTGTAAGCTGGCTTGAAAGATGTCCGACATATAAGGAAATTCGTGATGAAGTTAAAGATAAGGATCTGTCAAATCTTGGTTTTTTAAGTTACCCTGTTTTGCAAACTGCTGATATTATTATTTATAATGCCAAATACGTACCTGTAGGGGTTGACCAACTGCCCCACCTTGAAATCTCAAGAGAAATTGTAAGAAGGTTTCATTTTCTATATAAAAGTGAGCTCTTTGTGGAGCCTGAAGGTTTATTGACAAAAGTACCAAAACTCTTAGGGACTGATGGCAGAAAGATGAGTAAATCATACGGTAATGCAATTATGCTGTCGGAAGACTTTAAATCTATTGAGAAAAAAATCAAAACAATGATGACAGATACAAATAGAAAATTAAGAACAGATCCTGGTAACCCCGATATCTGCCCAGTTTTCGATTATCATAAAGTATTTTCAAATGAAGAAGAGAAATCTTACGTAACAGAAGGTTGTAAAAATGCAGGAATCGGTTGTATCGATTGTAAAAAAATTCTTATAAAAAACTTGCTTGCTTTTCTTGAACCCATTCAGAATAAACGAAAAGAATTTGAAAATATTATAGATGATGTTGATGATTTTTTAAGCAAATCTCAGCAAAAAGCCAACGAAGTGGCAAAAGATACGGTTGAAAAGGCACGAAAAATACTAAGGATATGAATAGCTTTCTTGAAGTAAAATTTGAAAATTTTGAAGGACCATTAGATTTACTAATTCATCTTATTTATAAAAATGAGATGAGTATTTATGATATATCAATATCTATTATTACTGACCAATTTGTAGAAGCTGTTGAAAATATGAAAACTTTGGATATGAACATTGCCGGAGAGTTTATTCAAATGGCTTCATATCTTTTATATTTAAAATCCAAAATGCTTCTTCCTAACAGTATTGCAGATGAAGAGGATATTGACCCTGAACAAGAAAAATTTTTGTTAACACAAAAAATTATAGAATATTCTTTTTATAAGGATGTATCTGAAATATTACGGGAAAAAGAATTTTTTTCAGGAAGATTTTTAAAAAGAACGGAGAGTATTCTTTTACCACGACTTGAAAAAGTAGAAGCAGATCCATATATATTGGCGAATATGCTGTTTAAATTGCTTGAAAAGCCTATAAAAGAGAGTGATGTGTCTATCAAAAAAGATATAATTGATATAGAAACTATGATAGATAAATTAAAAATATTTTTAAGTAATAATAAAGTATGTTTTTGGACGGAAATAATCAAGTTTGCAAAGAACAGGCAAGAAGTAGTTGTTTTGTTTATGGCGGTATTGGAAATGGTAAAAATTAAGCTTATTCAAGTATTCCAAACTGATAATTTTTCTGATATTAAGGTAACATTATATGGACAATAAAGAAAAAAAGATTTTTTATGCGAGTTTATTCCTTTCAGGAAAACCTTTAAGTAAGACATTTTTTGTCAAAATATCCGACAATCCCATCAATCTTGAAAATAGGCTTACAGAATATATAAAAGAGTTCAACGAACTTGAGCTTGGCTTGAGAATAAGAACTGTCTCTGATGGATACCAAATGGTAACAGAAAGCAATATCTTTGATGAGCTTGCTGAATTTTTTGGTGAAAAAGGTGAAGCACTATCAAGGGCAGCTCTTGAAACACTTGCAGCAATAGCCTACAAACAACCCATAACTAAAAATGAAATAGAAGATTTAAGGGGTGTTAATAGCTCAGGTATTATAAAAAATCTTTTAGACAGAAACTTCATTAAGGTTGTTGGAAGAAAAGATGTACCCGGAAGACCTCTTCTTTACTGCACTACAAAAGAGTTTCTTGAATATTTTGGGCTTAACTCTCTATCAGATTTGCCCACATTCAGAGAATGGCAAGAACTAAAAAATAACAAATGAGACTTAACAAGTTTATAGCTTCTACAGGATATTGCTCGAGACGAAAAGCAGATGAGTTAATCTTCAATGGGCAAGTAAAAGTGAATAATGAAATAATTCTTGCTCCTGGATACGAAGTAAAAGATAAAGACATTGTCAAAGTAGAAGATAATATTTTATCTCTAACAAATTATAAATATTACATTTTTTATAAACCTATAAATGTTCTGACAAGCTATGATGACAGCCGGGGTAGGAAGTGTCTTAAAGATTTTGACTTTTTCAAAAAAAACAATTTAGCTTATTCTGGAAGGCTTGATTACAAAAGTGAAGGTTTGATTTTATTTACCAACAACGGTGAACTTATTTATAAGTTACAAACTCCTAAATTTAAGGTTGAAAAGGAATATATTGTTGAAGTCAGTAAAAATTTAAAAGAAAAAGAAAGGTTAACTTTGGAAGATGGGTTAAAAACTGTAGAGTATAACTATGGTAAATGCAAAATTACTGAAATAGAAAAAGGAAAGTATAGAGTCATTCTGACTGAGGGGAAAAACAGGCAAATAAGAAATATGTTTAACTATTTTGGAATAAAAGTTATAAACTTGAAAAGAGTTAGAATAGGGGAATTAAAATTGAACGGTCTTAAACCGGGTGAAATAAAAGAGATACCTGAATATATTATAAAGGAGTATTTTAATGTATAGAGTAAAGACTTTTATGTATTTTTCTTCTGCACATAATCTAAGGAATTATAATGGTAACTGTGAAAATTTACATGGTCACAACTGGAAAGTTGAAGCAATACTGCAAGGGGATAAACTTGACAACGTAGGAATGCTGGTTGATTTTAAAATACTCAAAAAAACTCTCAAAAATATACTTGATGAGCTTGATCATAAATACCTTAATGATATTGACTATTTTAGAAATGTTAATCCCACCAGTGAAAATATGGCACAGTATATATTTAACCGTCTTAAGAAGGATTTTGGTGAATTGGTGTTTAAGGTTATAGTATGGGAAAGTGAGAATGCCGCCGCTGAATATTTTGAATAATATAAACATATCCGAAATCTTTATCTCTTTGCAAGGCGAGGGTAAATATGTTGGTGCAAGGCAACTGTTTATCAGATTTTCAGGCTGTGATATAAACTGCAAAGGGTGTGATACAGACTATTCATTAAGAGATAATTTTTATTTCATCGATGAAGAATACAAAAACCCTATAAGTGCCGATTTTTTGGTAAATAAAATAAATAATAAAGATATTTTGGAAGGTATCCACAGTATATCTTTTACAGGTGGAGAACCTCTTTTATGGTCTGAAGCTGTTGAATTTATTATTGATAGGATTGGCAATAAAACCAAATATTTTCTTGAAACAAGTGGCTTTCATTTAGATATTTTAAAAAAAATATATGACAAATTGGATATAGTTAGTCTCGATATAAAACTAAAATCGACTTTTGGAATAGACGACAATATTGATAACTTAAAAAGAGCAGAATTTATTGAAAATAATAAATCTTACTTTAAACTGGTGATTAGCGATAAAACAAAAAGTGAAGAATTGGTAAAAGTAATAAAGTTATTAAAAGAAAAAGACTTCAATGAAATTTACCTTCATTCTAAAAATAATTTAGTTGAATTTAAATTATTAAGTGATATAATGGAAATGTTTTATAATAGTGGTATAACTTGTTATTACGTTCCACAAATGCATAAGATGGTGGGAATAAAATGATCTTTTTTGGTTCAAAAAAGGAAAAAAATATAACAATCCAAGAAGTTAAGGCTTTGTACGCTAAGGGAAATTATAAAGCTGCACTTTCCTCCTGCAAAAAATATCTTGAACAAGAGAAAAACGATTTTGACGCCACCAATCTTCTTGGCGATATTTATTATAAAATGGGGGATAAAACTAAATCTCTTGAAATATTCAAACAACTCGCTGCCAGTATGGAAGAAGATAAATACGTTGACAGAGCTATCGCTGTAACAAAAAAAATTATCAGACTTTTTCCAGAGCAATACGATATGTACAGGAAGCTTTCTAAGCTTTTCGAAAAAAAGAATATAAAGGCTGAGCAATTAGATGTGTTATATGACTTGGCTGATATTTATGAGAAAAAAGGGTTAGATGATAAAGCAATTGATATTTTAAAAGAGATTGCAGAAATAGATAGAAACAGCATATTAAATTACAAAAGGATTATCAAAAAGTTACAACAGTTTGGCAAAAAGTACGATATATGCAAGTTTATGCACTATTGCGTTGAATTAGCCCATAAAAATAATGATTCGGAAGCGTTGCAGTTCTTTTGTGAAGCTGCTATAGAATCAGAATGCGAATTTAAAAGCTATTTAAAATATACAGTAGACTACTTTAGAAAGAATAGTGAAAAAAACGATATTTTTGTCAAATATGCCGAAGAATTTTTATTGGAAGAGTTTGATCGCGAGGTATTTTCCTATTATCTAACATTAAAACCTCTTGAATCTAACCTTCAATTTTACAACAAAATTAAATCAAAATATAGAGCTTATGATATTTACCTTCCAATTTTATCCTACCTTCTCGATTTTGATTTGAATGAATTTAAACTTGAAATTAATGAAATTGTAAACTTACCTGAATATGATTTCAAAGAAAATTTACCTAAGCTTGCAGAAGTATTTTATGATAAAGTCAATGACCCTGAAATACTTGATATGTTAGTTGTATTGGCTTCCAAAGGTTCAATGAAAGAATTGCAACTAAATATTTATAAAAAACTGACAGATATTTATAAAGAATTAGGTGATACAGTAAAAGCAAATAATATAGAGAAGTATATTAACGAGCTTACATATTCTGCAACAGACTCTGATCAAAAATCTAACGATATAGAGCTTGGGGCAACTTACGATAGTTTTGCAGAAGGTGAAAATATTTTAAATATTGATACTGATACAGATTTTGGAGATATTGACCTTGAGCTTACTTCATTTGATACAAGTGATGAAAAGGTAGCACTTGATTTGGATTTAGATACAAAAGATAATGATACATTAGAACTTGAACTGAATAAAAACACTGTAGATGATAGTTCTATTGATATTGACATCGATTTTTCTCAACCTGAAGAGGTTAATGATATTGAGTTGAGTAAGGAAGATATTGAACTTAGTAAAGATGATGTTGATATAGAAATAAATTTAGATGAGTTTGGTGTCAACGATGAAACTGAGATAGGTGACATTTTTGACAATGTTGATGATGTTGAACTAAAACGTGATGACACTACTGATTATCCAGAAGAGGACAATTTTGCAAAACAAATAGAATATGTAAAAAGTCTGATCAAAAATAAAAAATATCAAGAAGCCAGAACTGAGGTTGATCAACTCATCATACTTTATCCTGACAATGAAATCATTAAAAACATTGCAGCAGAGTTAATATTGGCTGAAACCGATTTTGCATCTGATAAAAACGATAAAAAAACTGATATTTCTGAGATAGTTACTTATGAATTTAAGAGTATTGCAAATAACATAAGAGCCAGTATTAACGAGCAGGTAAGCGAAGATGATTATGAAACTCACTATGACCTTGCTATAGCATATATGGAAATGGAGCTTTTTGAAGATGCCGTTAACGAATTGAAAAAATCAGCAACAGGAGCTAAAAAATATGAAAGCCTTTTTTTATTAGCGGAGTGCTATAAAAGAATGGGACTTTTAGATGATGCAGTCAATGTTCATAAATTGATAGTTGTCGATTATGAAGAAAAGGAAAAATTATTAAATTCCCTTTATGAGATAGGATTGTTATTAGAAATGAAAAATGACCCTGTAACTGCAATTAACTATTTTGAAAAAGTATACAGGTTGGATCCAAATTTTAGAGATATTAAAGACAAATACAATGCAAGTACCGATATTTCATTTGAAGAGAATAGGGGAGGGGATGAGAAGAAGAAAAAAAAGAAAATTTCATTTTTATGATTAAGGGGCTATTATAATGAGTGTAAAAGATTTTTTCGGGCTTAATGAACTACCTTTTAATAATTCACCAGATATAAAGTTTTTTTACAAATCAAAAGAACATACTGAGATTATCAAGAGGTTAAAATATGCAATAGAAAACAATAAAGGGCTTGCCATTGTAATCGGTCAAATTGGTACCGGTAAAACAACACTTGCTCGATTGATTTTGGATGAATTTGATGCAGATAATTATGAAATTGCTTTGATAATTGTTGTTCACTCTGAAGTAACATCGGAGTGGATACTAAAAAAATTACTTATGCAATTAGGAATTCAGGAAATTCCAAAAGAAAAACCTGCAATGTTAAGCAAACTATACGAAAGGCTAAGTCAGCTGGCTGAAGCCAATAAAAAAGTTGTAATAATTTTTGATGAAGCACAAATGCTCAAAAATAAAGAAGTAATGGAAGAGCTAAGGGGCATTTTAAACTTTGAAAATGAGACAGGCAAACTTATAAACTTTGTTCTATTCGGGCTGCAGGAATTGGAAGATAATTTGAAACTTGATGAACCCCTTAGACAGAGAGTTGCAATGAGATTTATACTAAAACCTTTTGATTTACAAGATGTTAAGACATACATTTTGCACAGATTGAAAATTGCAGGTGCAAAAAAAGTATTTTTCACAGATGATGCCATAAAAACAATTTATAGATTTTCTGGTGGCATCCCCAGAGTAATTAACACCATATGTGATAATGCGATGTTTGAGGCCTATTTAATCAAAAATGATTCCATAGACAGCAAACTTATAGAACAGGTCTCACTTGACCTTGGACTTTAATGGATAATAACGGTAAAAATATCACTACAGGCAAAAATAAAAATATACTAAAATATTTAGCTCTACTATTTTTACTGGTAGTTGTAAATTATATAGCAAGTTCAAGGTTTTTAAGTACTGACATACCTCTATACTCCAGTATAACAATTTTTTTGCTTATAAATATCAATATAATCCTTCTCCTCGTGTTATTAATTGTAATATTTAGAAATGTGAGTAAGTTATTTTTGGGGAATAAAAAATCGATATTTGGCACAAGAATCCAAACAAAACTTGTAGTTTTTTCCATAACTATAACAGTATTGCCTGTATTTGTAGTGTTTGTGTTTTCTACCAACATTATAAATAATAGTATTGACAAATGGTTTGACGTTCAAATTGAGCAGGCATTAAAGAGCTCAGTAGATTTGATGCAAAAATATCAAAACCAAGTAGAAAGAGATCTGATTGAACAAACGGATATTTTGTCTAAACTTATTGCATCTAAAGGGTTTATGCTTAAAAAAAATTACGATGAACTCACCAAATTTGGTAAGGAATATATAAGTGGCAATAAAATTGACGGAATTTTAATTTATAACAATAAAATGGTAAAAATACTTCACGAAGATAAAGAGTACTACCTAAACTTTATCGTGGATGAAGATGTCTTAAATGAAATTATATCAGGGAAACAAGTAGCTAAATACTCTTTTATAGGTAATACTCAAATTTATTGGGTAGGTAATCCTGTTTCAGCACTGACAAGCGATAATATCATTCTTGGAGCAATGATAGTATATAAACTTGTCCCTTTAGACCAAGCAGAGCAAGTGTCAAAGATTTTAGATTCTTACAGAAATTACAGTCAAATAAAATTTTTCGCCGAGCCAGTAAAAAATTCTTATAAGATTTTACTTATTTTAATGACATTACTAGTAATATTTGCGGCAATATGGGGAAGTTTACTCTATGCTAAAAATATTACTAATCCTCTAGAAGAACTTGCAACTGCCGCAGATAGAGTATCAAAAGGGGATTTAGATATAAAAATTGAAGCCACATCAGATGATGAAATAGGTATTTTGGTGAATGCATTTAATGAAATGGCAGAAAAATTGAAAAAACATACAGAAGAATTGAAAGCTAAAAACAAAACTCTTTCTGAAATGTATTCTCAAATTGCTAAAGATAAGCAATATATTGATACTATTTTTAAAAATGTAAACTCCGCTATATTTCTTCTTAATGAGAGTAAAAAGATTTTAAAAACAAATACTATGGCTGACAGTTATATAGAGGACAATAGTTTAAGTGAAAAACTAAAGGAAATTATAGACGATTTTGTAGCAAACGAAAAACATAATACTAATATTCAAACAGAAATAAATTATAATGGTGAAATACGTACTTTTTCAATTATATTGAACAAAATCTTTGATACTTATAATCAATTAACCAACATAGTTATTGTTGTTGATGATATTACTGAGCTTGTTAATATAGAAAGAATTAATATTTGGAAGGAAATGGCTAATAGAATAGCTCATGAGATAAAAAATCCGCTAACACCAATCAAATTAAATGCGGAAAGAGTTGCCAAAAAAGCATATGACATAGACAATGATAAACTAAGAGATTTAATACTTAAAAGCATGAATAAAATAATTAATGAATCAAATGAATTATATACTCTTGTTCAAGAATTCAGTAATTTTTCAAAATCTGATGTAATAAATAAAGAGAAGATAGGTATTAAAATTCTTATAAGTGAAATATTAGAGCTATACGAAAAAAATGACAAAAACATAAAGCTAAACCTTAAATCTAACTTCAGTGAAGAAATAATGATAAATGCTGATAAACAGCAGTTGAAAAGAGCATTTTTAAATCTCATAAACAATTCATTTGACAGCATAAAACATGATAATGGCAAAATATCAGTGTATTTAAATAAAAAAGGAAATTTACTGGAAATAATCATAGAAGATAACGGAACCGGCATAAAAGAGGAAAATATATCAAAACTATTCTTACCATATTTTAGTACAAAACCAAGCGGGACAGGATTAGGACTTGCGATAGTAAAAAAAATAATTGAGAACCACAATGGAAAAGTATTTGTCAAAAGCCAAATAGATGAATATACTAAAGTAATAATAAATTTGCCCATAGAGAGCTAAATGAAAATATTGATTATAGACGATGAAGTAAATATCTGTACAACAATCAAGGATATACTGGAAGATGAAGGTTACAGTGCCGATTTTTCCATAAATTTTAGTGAAGGATTCCAAAAATTAAAAAGCCAACTATATGATGTGGTTTTTTTAGATATTTGGCTACCTGATAAAGATGGTGTCATCGGATTACAAGAAATCAAGAGCTATTTTCCAGAAATTGAAGTCGTAATGATAAGTGGTCATGGAAATATAGAGAATGCAGTAGAATCAATAAAATTCGGAGCGTATGATTTTCTGGAAAAACCTTTATCCCTCGATAGAATTTTATTGGTTATAAAGAACTTAAAAGATAAAATTGAACTAACACAACATATTAAAGAATACAAATTAGACTATTTAAAAAAATATGATTTACTCGGCAACAGTCCACAAATTAAAGAATTAAGAGCCAAAATTGAAAAAATAGCACAAACTAATGCTAGAGTCCTTATTACCGGCGAAAACGGAACAGGTAAAGAACACGTGGCCAGGTTAATTCATCTCCTAAGCAAGAGAAGCAGTAAAAGATTTGTAGAAATAAACTGCTCAGCCATCCCTTCAGAGCTTATGGAAAGTGAAATGTTTGGATATGAAGCCGGAGCATTTACTGGAGCATTAAATGATAAAATAGGGCTATTTGAGGCAGCAGATAAAGGCACAATATTTTTAGATGAAATAGGTGATATGGATATAAACCTGCAAGCTAAATTATTACGAGTACTTGAGACAGGTGAATTTACAAGAGTAGGCTCAATCAAAACAATAAAAAGTGATTTCAGACTAATAACTGCAACAAATAAAAACTTAGAAGATGAAATAAGTGCAAATAACTTCAGGGAAGACCTTTATTATAGAATAAGCGTAGTACCTATACACGTGCCACCTCTAAGGGAAAGAAAAACCGATATTCCAGTATTGATTGAGCATTTTATAAATGAAGCATGCGTTACTAACGGCATTGAGAAAAAAACAATTGACAAAGGGTTGTTGGAGAAAATGATAAATTATTCTTGGCCTGGTAATGTACGACAGTTAAAAAATGCTGTCGAAAGAATGGTAGTATTATCAGATAGTAGTATAATTACATTGAACGATGCACCGCCATTTCTTACAGAAGCGAATAATCAACAAAGCAAACTTAATATAGAAGATTTAATGGCAGAATTTTATCCATTAAAACATGCAAAGGATATATTCGAAAAAGATTATATCGAAAAAGTATTAGAATTAACAGGGTGGAATATTTCAAAAGCTTCAAAAATATTAGAAATTGAAAGAACTTATCTGCATAAAAAAATAAAACATTTTCAGATTTCAAAAGAATAAAGCAAAAAAGTATAAACTATAAGAAAATCGCACTAATACAACATCTATACCAACCAATTTGTTTAACATAATATATCTTATCGGACATTATGGATATATGAATACATTTTCTCCCAAAATACACAGGGTTATAAAATCGTGAACAATGAACTTTAGATTTCGGATAAAAATAAATTGACTAAAGAGATTGTATTGGTTTTAGAAGCTTTGCAATTTAATGGTCAAACCTTAATTTAGCAATTATTACTTAATACTAATGTATCTAAACTATTACCTTTCCTGTCAAATCAGTTATTTTATCTATACTTTTAGATTTGAGATAATCTTCTAATTCTTTAACAATTTGTATTGATATTTCAGGGTTTACAAAATTTGCCGTACCTATTTGCACAGCTGAAGCACCCGCTAAATAAAATTCTACTACGTCCTTATAATTCATAATTCCACCAATACCAATTATTGGTATACTAATTGTTTTATAAAGCTCATATACCATTCTTATAGCGACCGGTTTGATGGCAGGCCCGCTAAGACCTCCTGTAATATTTGAAATATATGGTTTTTGGGTCTCTATGTTTATTGCCATTCCAAGAAGAGTGTTTATAGCGCTTATTGCATCTGCTCCTGCTTCTTCTGCTACTTTACCAAACAACTTTATGTCTGTTACATTTGGTGATAGTTTCACTATTAATGGCTTATTTTTGATTACTTTTTTTGTTTCATATACAACTGAGTAGGTCATTTTAGGGTCAGTCCCGAAAGCTATGCCACCCTCTTTTATATTTGGGCAGGATATGTTCATTTCCAACATATCTATTTCACTTTCATCTAGTATTCTCGCTACTTCAACATATTCTTCTATAGACTTACCCCAAAAGTTTACAATTATTCTCGTATCATACTTCTTAAGTAAAGGAAGCTTCTCATTTATAAACCTTTCAACACCAACATTTTGAAGCCCTATTGCATTTAGCATTCCGGCATTTGTTTCCATGATTCTGGGCATTTTATTCCCCTTAGTTTCTTTTAGGGAGATCCCCTTTACCGAAATACCTCCTAACCGATTTAAATCTATAAATCTGGCATACTCAATCCCATATCCGAAAGTGCCACTTGCGGTTATAATTGGATTTTTAAATTTTACCCCACATATTTCTATTTCAAGAGATTTACTCATTTTCTACTCCCAAACAATTCTTGCGCCATCAAATACTGGCCCTTCTACGCAGCATCTTTTTTGTTCAATTTCACCTTTATCATTTTTAACATAAACAAGGCAGCCAAGACATGCCCCCATGCCGCATGCCATACGCTCATCGAGAGAAACTTCTACTGGGATATTATGCTCTATGGCAAGCTCAGATGTTGCCTGTAGCATCCTTTTTGGACCACATGCATATATTTTTCCATATTTTTTTATATTTTCTGAGAGAGGTAATGTCACAATTCCTTTTTTACCTACTTTTCCATTTTCTGTCGTTACTTCAATATGTTGACAGTATTTTTTAAACTCATCAATTAATAGAATATCATCTTCCGTCTTTCCGCCATAATATAAATCAACCAAAACATCCTGGTTATATAAATATTTTGCCAAAAATAAAAGTGGGGCTATCCCTACCCCGCCACCAACAAGGGCAACTGTTTTTTCATTATTAAAATTAAATGTATTACCAAGTGGCTCTGAAAATTCTATATATGATCCAACTTTAACCTGAGAAAGAAGATTTGTACCCTTACCGATTAATATATATAAAATTTTAAACCTTCCCCGTTCTATATCACACACCCCAAAAGGTCTTCTTAAGAGAGGATCGTATAAATAGTCGTACTGCTGAGCCTTTACCATCATAAAATGCCCAGGTTTAGCTTTGCTTACAAACTCCTCACTCTCTATTTCCATAAGATAATACTTATCATTTAACATCAAATTATTAACTACTTTCCCTTTCATATGCTACTTCTCTACTTGTAATATTCTTGTATAGACTTAACTGTGATTCCCGATTCAATGTACTGCTTAATACCGTTTGCTGAAGCTTCAGCAGCTTCTACTGTGGTCACAAATGGGATATTATAATTCAACATTGCTCTTCTCATTGAATCAGCATCAAGCCTTGACTTTTTACCTTCCGGCACATTTATTATAAAGGCAACCTCTCTATTTTTAATCATATCTACAATATTTGGACGCCCTTCTTGAACCTTTAATATACATTTACTTTCTATATTGTTGTCATATAAATATTTATGTGTCCCCTTTGTGGCTATTATTTCAAACCCTATTTCATGGAGTTTTTTTGCAACTGGTAAAATCTGCTCTTTGGCACTATCTTTTACGCTGATAAACACCTTACCTTTAGTAGGCAGTTTGTTCCCTGCTCCCATTTGGGCCTTGAAATAAGCCCTCCCAAACGTTGTATCAATCCCCATAACCTCTCCGGTTGATTTCATCTCCGGGCCTAAAATGACATCAGTATTAGGAAATTTTACAAAAGGGAATACTGATTCTTTTACAGTATAGTAAGTTAACGGCTTAATATCTGTAAATCCTAAATCTTTTAACTTATACCCAACCATTACTTTTGATGCCAATTTTGCCAAAGGAATACCTATACTTTTACTAACATATGGAATTGTTCTTGAGGCTCTTGGATTAACCTCCAATAAGTAAACATCTTCATTCTTGATTGCATACTGAATGTTCATTAGCCCCACTACATTTAGTTCCTTTGCTATAGCAATAGTTTGCTTTTTCAAAATATCTATAATGCCTTCAGGAATTGATCTTGTTGGAATAGAGCAAGCTGAATCACCAGAATGAATCCCGGCTTCTTCAATATGTTGCATTATTCCCGCAACTACAACAGTCTCACCATCACTTATTGCATCTACATCAACTTCCATCGCATGTTCCAAAAACTTATCAATTAATACCGGGTGTTCTTCACTGGCCTCAACTGCATACTTCATATACTTCTTCAATGAATCTTCATCATAAACTATTTCCATCGCTCTGCCACCTAACACATATGATGGCCTAACAACTACAGGATACCCAATCTTCTTTGCAATATCAAAGGCTTGCTCAGCATTTTTAGCTATGCCGTTTGATGGTTGTTTTAAATTAAGTTTCTCTATTAATATTTTAAACCTTTCCCTGTCTTCAGCTATATCAATACTATCAGGAGATGTACCTAAGATCTTCACACCCTCCTCTTCAAGCGGAACTGCTAACTTTAATGGGGTTTGACCACCAAACTGAACAATAACACCAATCGGTTTTTCTTTATTTATAATATTAAGCACATGCTCCCTGGTTAGAGGCTCAAAATATAGTCTGTCTGATGTATCGTAGTCCGTACTTACGGTTTCAGGGTTACAGTTAACCATAATCGTCTCATATCCAATTTCAGATAGTGCAAAACAAGCGTGAACACAACAGTAGTCAAACTCTATCCCCTGCCCTATCCTGTTTGGGCCTCCACCCAGAATAACTACCTTTTTCTTGTTTGTGACTTCTGCTTCACACTCATCTTCATATGTTGAATATAAATAAGGGGTGAATGATTCAAATTCAGCAGCACAAGTGTCAACCCTTTTATATACAGGGTTTATATTCATATCATTGCGTTTTACTTCAATATCTTTTTCTGTACAGTTTAATAATTTAGATAATCTTTTATCGGAAAACCCCATCTCCTTTGCCAATCTTAATGTATCAGCATCTATATTATCTAAACCAAGTTTTTTTATAATATCCTCATAGCCTATTATTTCATAAATTTTATTTAAAAACCATTTATCAATTTTCGTATAATCATGAACTTCATCTATGCTAAAGCCAGCTCTATATGCTTCACCGATATACCACATCCTTTTATCAGTAGGCCTTTTTAAATAATGAATTATCTCTTCTTTAACTTCAGGTTTATTCAAATCATCCTTTGCAAATATTTCATCAAATCCTGACTTACCAATTTCAAGAGATACTAGAGATTTCTGGAGAGCTTCCTTAAATGTCCTTCCTATTGACATCACTTCTCCAACCGATTTCATTTGAGTAGTCAAAGTATCATCAGTGCCTGGAAATTTTTCAAAAGTAAAACGCGGAAATTTAACTACACAATAGTCAATGGTAGGCTCAAACGATGCCGGTGTTTTTTTGGTAATATCGTTTGGTATTTCATCTAATGTATAACCTACAGCAAGTTTTGCCGCAATCTTGGCTATAGGGAAACCTGTTGCTTTTGATGCAAGGGCAGAGCTTCTAGAAACTCGAGGATTCATTTCTATGATAACCTGTCTACCGTTTTCAGGATTAACAGCAAACTGAACATTTGAACCGCCCGTATCAACACCAATCTCACGCATTACTTTTATAGCTGAATCTCTAAGTATTTGATATTCCTTATCGGTAAGAGTTTGTGCAGGTGCTACTGTAATACTATCCCCTGTGTGAACCCCCATAGGATCAAAGTTTTCTATAGAACAAATAATTACTACGTTATCTTTTAAATCCCGCATTACTTCTAATTCATACTCTTTCCAGCCTATAATAGATTCTTCTACAAGAATCTCACCAACAGGAGAAGCTTCCAACCCCCACTTTAGATATTCTACATATTCTTCCATATTGTATGCAACATTACCACCAGTCCCTCCAAGCGTAAATGAAGGTCTTATAATTACAGGAAATCCTATTGAATCAATTGCTGACATTCCTTCTTCAAAACTGCGAATGTACGCGCTTTTTGGCATATCAAGACCAATTTTTGACATCGCCTGTTTGAATAATTCTCTATCTTCAGCTTTTTTTATGGAATCCGCATTAGCACCTATGAGCTCAACATTATACTTTTCAAGAATGCCCCTTTTATGTAAATCAAGGGCTGCATTAAGAGCAGTCTGTCCGCCAACCGTAGGTAATATGGCATCAGGCCTTTCATTTTTTATGATCGCTTCCAAAACTTCCCAATGAATCGGCTCAATATATGTTGCATCAGCAAACTCAGGGTCTGTCATTATGGTAGCGGGATTTGAATTAACTAACACTACCTTATACCCTTCCTCTTTCAATGCTTTTACAGCCTGAGTTCCAGAATAATCGAATTCACAAGCTTGCCCGATAACTATCGGACCTGAACCTATTACTAAAATCTTCTTAATGTCTTCTCTTTTAGGCACAATATCCTCCAAACAAAAAGCAAATTGTAAGCTTTTAACAAATGTTAATTGAAATAACAAGCGAAAATGTCAACATACACTTCATAACTTTATGGCAACTACATAAAAAAAGAAGCAGATTTCTCTGCTTCTTTTGACTATTTTGAGTTTACACCTTTTTCTATCAGATACAAACACGCCAACTTTAGGGGAGCTGTTAGCGTATGGAATTTCCCGCTCGAATCATCCTTAACAATAGCAGAAATTTGCTGAACTGAAATACCTGTGATATCAGAAAGTTGAGCAACACCAAGACAGCATTTCTTTAGGTCTTCCAATAGAGTTTTAAGCTTTGTGGTTCTTAAATAAAATTGAAGCTCTTCAGGGCTGTTTATGTTTTCTCTTTTAATTTTTTTATTACTTTCAAAAACCCAAGGTGTATAAATGTAAGTTAAGCCCAATGCTGCAGCATGCTTACAAAACATTTCCTTCGAAGTTTCACATTGACATTCATAAGACAGCGGGTCAGTGTCTATTTTTAATTTAACATCATAGACGCCATGATTACCTCTGATTTTCCCTTTCAAAACATTATCTTCAATCTTGCAATCAAAAAATTTTCCCACGTAATTCTCAGCCCTTTGGATGGTTATGCCTGTTGAAATATTTCTGAGCTGTTCTTCGGTGAGTTTTAGTAACTGCATCGGCTCCTCCTTAGTTTAGTTAACAAATTATAATACATCAAAAAAGATATATCAATTAATTTATCCGATTTGTATTAATTCTATCTCTTTTTTCCACTTTTCCTTAAGCACCTGCCTTAATATATTATTTTCAGGCTTTTCAAGGTAAGGGTCATTTTGAATAATTTCCAAAGCTTCTTTTCTAGCTTCTACCAGTATCTTAGCATCTCTAATAATGTTTGAAAATTTAAAAGAAGGTAACCCTGATTGTCTGACCCCGTAAAAATCCCCGGGTCCCCTCATTTCAAGATCAATTTCTGCAAGTCTAAAGCCATCATTATATTGCTCCATCGCCCGAATACGCTTTAAACCTTCATCATTAACTTTTTCACTATAAATAAGAAAACAATAAGACTGTTTGTCACTTCGCCCTATTCTACCCCTTAACTGATGAAGTTGAGCAATACCAAACCTTTCAGCATTTTCAATTACCATAATCGTAGCATCAGGCACATCAACCCCAACCTCAATAACAGTTGTAGAGATAAGGACTTTAATCTCTTTATTTTTAAATCTATCCATAATTTCCTTTTTTTCCAAACTTTTCATTTTTCCATGTAGAAGGCCAACATTTTTAACCCCAAAAATCTTAGAAAATTTTTCATATCCAATTGTTGCCGCCTTTAAGTCCATCACCTCACTTTCCTCAATCAAAGGATAAACGACATAAGCTTGATTCCCTTTATTTAGTTCTGCCTTAATTGCATGTACAGCAACATCTGTTTTATGCTCGCTTAAAGCTTTTGTTATTATTGTCTTTCTTCCCGGAGGAAGTTCGTCAATAATCGAAATATCCAAATCGCCATAAAGAGTAAGGGCTAATGTTCTTGGAATCGGAGTAGCACTCATCAAAAGAATATCAGGGTTTAACCCTTTATCTGATAAAGCTTTTCTTTGAAGCACACCAAATCTGTGTTGCTCATCTATTATAGCAAGACCAAGCTTATTAAAAACAACATCCTCTTGTATAATTGCATGCGTTCCAAAAACAAAATCAATTTCGTGGTTTTTAATAAAATTTTTTATATTTTCTTTTTCTGACTTTTTAACTGCACTCGTCAACAATGCACTTGTAAAATTGTTATTTATCAACTTATTAAAATTGTTGAAATGTTGCTCTGCAAGAATTTCAGTAGGAGCTATAACAGCAACCTGATAGCCGTTTAATATAGCAACAAGTGCGGCAATAAATGAAACTATAGTTTTTCCGCTACCGACATCCCCTTGAATTAATCTGTTCATTTGGATTTGACTTTTCATATCATTAAAAATATCACGCAATACATTTCTTTGTGCATTTGTAAGTTTAAAAGGTACAAACGGCTTGATTCTTTCTAAAAAACTCCTTTCAATTTTGAATTCTATCCCTTTGTTTTTTTGATAATTATGTTTTTTAACAGCAAAACCTAGTTGAAGATAAAAAAGCTCTTCAAAAATAAATCTTTTATGATAAATAGATTGAAACAAGTTAAGTTCATTGACATTTTCTGGCTCAGCTGGAAAATGTATCCCTTTCAATGCCTGCTTTATCTCAGGAAAACCATACTTCCTTAAAATGTATTCTGGAAGACTTTCATACAAATATTCAAAATAACTCTCATATGTATTCTTAACTAAATTACAAAATATTTTATTTTTTATTTTAGTCCCTACAGGATATTTAACTCTTATTTTATCTATTTCAGTTGTATCAATAAATTCCGGATGAACAATACTTTGAAGTCCCCTAAAATTCTTAGCTTCACCGTAAAGAGAGAGATTATTACTACTTTGTAAAAAAGGAATAGGATATTTTTTACTGTAATTAAACCATACTCCTGAAAAATGTTCACCATTTTCACCTTGGAAGATGACAAAAAGGTAATTTTTACCAAATTTTGTTTTTACGTACTCGTGTGAAAAATATTTTCCCGTAAGTATTTTTTTGCCAAAATTATTAGAAGACACATATTCGTATTTATTCGGGAAAAATAAAAGCAAGTCGTTTACGGTCTTTATATTTATACTGTGCAGATTAGCCTTTAACTTTTCACCTACCCCTTTTATCTTATCAACAGGAAAATTCAATACAGATAAATTAGATTTATTATCCTGAGAAACAAGACTTATATATAAATCAGAAATCAGTTCATCAAGTACTGCTGCCTTAAAATTATTGGATTCTAATACTTGTAATATTTTAGTTGCAAGATTTTTATCAATGTTATTAACTATCAAAAGAAGAGAGTTTAGAGTATTTTTAGTATCATGATATAGAGGAGAAGGATTTTTCTTTAATAGCAATATCCTTTTTTTCAGTTCACTTATATAGTCCATCTATTAAATAGAATTAAATTGTCTCTGCTCATAAGGTGAGAAAACTTTAGTAATATCCAAAAGTATAATCATACCCTTGTCAGTTTTTGCCACGCCGTTTATATAGTTAGAATCAATATTTACTGCAAGGGCGGGTGCATCTTCAATTAAATTTTTCTCTATTCTTAAGACTTCTTCTACTTCATCTACAAGAAAACCAATTTTTTTATTATTAATATTTGCTATAATAATTCTACTTGTTTGAGAGTTATTTACTGTTCCTAAATTTAACTTTTTCTTTAAATCAACAACAGGTATAACTCTACCCCTAATATTTACTATCCCCTCAATAAAATCTGGAGCTTTTGGAACAGGAGTAATTTCTGTCTTTCTTAAAATTTCTTCAATTACCATTATATCTATAGCATATTTTTCAGAGCCTAACTTAAAACCAACAAATTGACTGATATCTGCCATATTTTAACCCTCCGATTTTTGAAAATTATAAGATAGAAATTTAAATTTGTAAATGCCTTATCAACTGCTGTCACCTTACTTTTTTGCATCTACATATTTTTTCGTATCAAATGCTAAGCCTTAAGAATGTTCAAGGTCCAAATTTAGTTCTAAGCGTTAAGTATTAAGTATAATCTAAGTAAAATGGGGATAATTATTAGCAACAATTATCCCCTTATTAAAAAATCTTTATTATGCTAATACCCTATCTTTGTTGATAGGTCTATTTTTTTCGTCCACCTGTATAACAATTGGGTTATGATTCTCCAACTCTTCTTCATCGTAAAGACCATAAGAAACAATAATAACCATATCTCCGGGTTGTACCATCCTAGCAGCAGCACCATTCAAGCAAATTTCACCGCCCCCCCTTTTGCCGTCAATAGTATAAGTTGAAAACCTGGCACCGTTGGTAATATTATAAATATCCACCTTTTCATAAGTCTTAATATTTGCTAAGTCCATCAAATCCTTGTCAATTGTAATACTACCCTCATAATGAAGGTCTGCATCTGTAACTGTAGCTCTGTGAATTTTTGATTTAAACATCTCTCTTTTCATATTTCACCCCTAATTTATTGTAAACACATTATTATCTATAAGTCTTGCTTTCCCTACAAAAACCGCCAATGCCATCAAAAAATTACCATTTATCTCTTCTATAGTTTCAAGTGTTTCAGGATCCACAATTTCAACATAATCAATCTTAGTAAAGCGGAACCCTTCAATATACTTAATTACCTCTTTTTTTATTTTATTTGCGTCCTTGACCCCTTTTAAAAGCATCCCTTCTACAAGGGAAAATGATTTATTTAAAGAAAGTGCAGACTCTCTTTGCTCTTCTGTTAAATAAACATTTCTGGAACTTAAGGCAAGCCCGTCCTTTTCCCTCACAATAGGGCAACCAACTATATTTGTGTCGATATTTAAATCTTTAACAACCCGTTTAATAACAAGAAGTTGCTGATAGTCCTTTAATCCGAAATATGCATTATCTGGAGCCACAATATTTAGCAACTTCGTCACTACAGTGGCAACACCGTCAAAATGACCCGGTCGACTTTTACCACAAAGTTTACCAGTAAGAACATTTAAAGAAACTTTTGTGAAAAATCCGTCAGGATACATCTCCTGAACAGTTGGATAAAAAAGAATATTGCAGTCTTCCTTTTCTAAAAGAAATTTATCCCTCTCAAAATCACGTGGATATTTTTCCAAATCCTCATTAGGTCCAAATTGAGTAGGGTTTACAAATATACTACAAACCACAATACTGTTTTCAGATTTAGCTTTTTTAATTAGGCTCAAATGTCCTTCGTGCAAATAACCCATAGTAGGGACAAAACCAATTTTTTTCCCTTCCAATTTTTCTTTTTTTATTATCTTTCTTAAATCTTCAATTTTATTTATTACTATCATATTGCTACCTCAAAAAAGAGTGTTTTTCTTCAGGAAAAATGGACACCTTTACATCAGACATGTAATTTTTTGTAGCCTCCCTTATAACATTGCCAACTCTCGCATACTGTTTTACAAATTTCGGTGTAAAATCATCAAATATCCCAAATATATCCTGAAAAACCAAAATCTGACCATCACAATTGACACCAGCGCCAATACCGATTGTTGGAATTTTTATACTTTCAGTTATTTTCTTACTTACTTCGGCTATAACACCCTCAAGGACAATAGAAAAAGCCCCGGCCTCTTCAATAGCAAATGCATCTTCCAAAAGCTTCTCATCATTATCTCTACCTTGAATCTTATAACCCCCGTGAGCTAAAACCTGCTGTGGCATAAGCCCTATATGCCCCATTACGTTTATCCCCATTGTAGAAAGCTTTTTAATTAAAGGTGCAATCTCTTTTCCACCTTCAAGCTTTATAGCTTCTGCTCCACTTTCTTTAATAATCCTAACAGCATTAATTATTGCCTGCTCATCTGAAACCTGATAACTGCCAAAAGGCATATCTGCCACAAGAAATGCTCTCTTAACAGCTCTTTTAACCGACTTAGTGTGATATATAATCTCATCAACTGTAACCGGTATTGTACTTTCGTATCCATTCATTACCATACCCAGCGAATCACCGACTAAAATCAAATCAATACCGCTTTCATCGAGAAGTTTTGCTGATGAATAGTCATATGCAGTAAGACATGCTATCTTTTCATTATTCTTCATTCTTTTAATGTGATTGACAGTTATTTTTTTTATTTCGACATGTTTACTCAAATTTGACCTCCATACAAAAAAAAGCCTCCCGGCATAACCGGAAGGCTGTAGTTGTCATCTATAACAGTCTCCATGTCTCGGTCCTGCCGGATCCAAGCATACTTTATTCTATGTTAAAACTCAAAAGGTATGCACTTCTGTTGCATCCAAGGGGTTAATATATATATTTGTTTAGTTTGTCAATCTAAAATTCAATTTTCTAATTAAACTTACATTAAAAGCTTGGCGGTGTACCCACCCAAAAAGCTTTTAACTTTTCATCAGTCTTGTTTTTAAGCTTATGAGGTAAGTTTGAACTAAAATAAATTGATTCCCCCTCTTTTAATACATACTCCTCATTTCCAATAACAACAGTTAAGACACCTTTTATAACATAACCAAACTCTTCACCGGTATGTCTATAATAATCTGAGCCGGTTTCAGAGTGAGGGTCTATCTCAACTATCATTGGCTCTAACTTTCTGTTAACAAGTTTTGTTGCCAAAAAAGCCATTGAAAGACTTTTATTTTTAAGAATTTTATAGTCATTTTCAGTAAACTTATGCACGATATTTCTTTCATCTTCAAAGAGCTCACTAATAGTTGTGCCCAGAGCGTAGCAAATCTTTTTTAGTGATGATATAGACGGGGAGTTTTTACCATTCTCAATTTGACTGATAAAACTCTTAGTAAATCCAGTTTTTTGAGAAATATCCTCAAGGGTCATACCTAATTTTTTTCTAATATCTTTTAATTTAGCTCCATAACTCATTTTAACTCCTTGCATTTTATTTATATTTAAATTATATATTAAAATTATGAGAAATAGTCAAGGACTTAAGTTAAACTTAGTAAATTTCCTTATTGTTGTGTTTCTGGCTGTTCTAAACGTTTTTTTTATAATGTATTTAATTTATAATCAATTCTACTCACTGCTATCAGCCGTAATTATTTTTGAATCAATTATAGTTGGTGTGTTTGCACTTTACTCTCTAAATAAATACAAAAAAGTAAAAAATGAATTAAGCCACTGCGTTCTTGAATTTGAAAATTTAAAACAAGAGCATGAAAAGATGTTAGCACTAAACAAGGAAACCATGAATGAGATTGAAACTTCAAATGCAGAATTAAAAGCATTAAACTTACAGCTGATAAAATCCAGAAAAGAGCTTCAGGAAATTTCCGATTACAGAGGAAAGTTTTTAGTTAACGTATCTCACGAATTACGCACACCACTCAATGCTATAATAGGGTTTACAACCATAATGACAGCAGATGATTACGACCCTAATTCATGTGATTTTAAAGAGATGGTAAAGGTTATACACGAATCAAGTAAAAGATTACTTAATTTGATAAACAATATTTTAAATATAGCAAAACTTGAAACCGATATAACGGAAATCAAACCTGAACCTGTATCTTTTGAAAACATTTACCAATCTATTGTTTCTGTCGGCAAAGGACTTATTGCAGATAATAATAAAGTAATTTTTATTTATGAATCTGATGACAATCTACCTAAAGTAATTGCAGATGAGAAAAATTTATTAAGAGCACTAACTCAATTTATTGATAATGCAATAAAATACACAAATAGAGGCGAAATTCTTTTTAAAGTGACAAATTTACCGGATTGTCTTGAAATAATTATAAAAGATACAGGAATAGGTATGCCCGATTCAAAACTAAAAGAGCTCACAGAGCCATTTTTGTCACAATTTAATGAAGAAGGCAAACTTGAAAAATTAGATACTGAAAAGTTAGGTTTTAGTTTTGCCGTTGCTAAATATTTGATAGAAAAAATGGGTGGAGAGTTTTTCATTGACTCTAAAGAAAATGTAGGGACAGTCATAAAAATAAGATTAAAAAAGGCATAATATGGAAAATGTCGAAAAAAGACTTAAACTAAAACCGAAAATCGGTAAAAACACTTTCATCGCAAAAAATGCTATAATCCTTGGAGACGTTACCATTGAAGATAACGTAAGTATCTGGTATAACGTAGTAATACGTGGTGATGTCAACTATATCAAAATAGGTAAAGACTCAAATATACAAGATGGCGCAATAATACATGTTACTAAAGACAAATTTCCTACCGAGATAGGTGAAAGGGTCACTATTGCTCACAGCGTGACTTTGCATGGATGTAAAATTAAAGATGACTGTCTTATCGGAATAGGTGCCATAATTATGGATAATTCAGTTATAGGGAAAAATTCACTTGTAGCAGCCGGAGCCGTAGTTCCCCCAAATAAAAATTATCCTGAAAACAGCCTAATCGTGGGCAACCCTGCAAAAGTAGTTAGGGAGCTTACAGATAAAGATTTAGAAATGATCAGAAGCAACGCAGCAAGATATTTAAGCTATAAAGATATTTACCTAAAGCTCAATATAGATTAGCTTTTAAACTGAATATTTTTAACCCTAACAGACAAAACCTTTGAATCATCATTGATTAAACTTTCAGCATAATGTGGTATTTTTGAATTAAAAGCGATACTGTCCCCCTCTTTCAACTCAACAGTATTGTTGTTTAAATACATCCTAATATTTCCGCTTAATAAAAACATAAATTCGTACCCTTCATGGCTGAACAATTTTTTCTCACCCGAACTTGGCTTAATAGAAACAATGAAGGTTTCAAACAAGTCATTATTTTTAATAGACGCTAATTCTTCGTATAAATATCCATGCTTAGCACCTTCTCTAAAAACAAACTTCCTTTTGTCAGAAGGCACAAGATAGTAGTCCTTATAATTTATTTCCTCTTCAAAGAAATAAGTCATCTTTACATTTAATACCTTTGCAATTTTGGCAAGTGTATTTATCGGAGGAGTTACCACATTATTCTCTATCTGAGAAATCAATGCTTTCGAAAAACCGGTCATATTGGCGACGTCTTGCAAAGTCAATTCCCTTTCATTCCTTAACTTTTTTACTCTTTCACCAATATTTATTTCAAAATTATTCATAACTCACTTCCTGTTTGACCAAAATTATCTTTTTTAAGTTTAAATAAATTAGAGCACATTTGTCAAGTAATTTATTAATTTTTTTAAATATCGCTTAACTGTTTTTGCGTTAACTTTAGGATTACATCTTCCGGGATATAATGAGGTTGATCTATTTCCGTAAACTCGGAATTTTTAAAATTATTAAGAAAATTCAATATACTCCTTCTTTTAATTAGTTGGTCGGCACAACCGTATATGACAAGGACATTTTTGGCAGATGAGCCTTCAGTTATCTTTGAAGATTTAAGATAATTTAATCCATCAATTAAATTATTCAAATACTTCTCCGAAGGCTGAGCGATAGGAATAACACCCGCTTTAGCCTGGAAGTACTTAACTGTTTTAGCAAAATCTTTATTAAGCCCCTTAATGATAATATCTATATTCTCTTCAAAAAAAGATTCAACAAAATGCATATATGGTGCAATTAGTATAATTTTTTCCCACTTATCACCAAATGTATCAATATATTTTGAAATAATATGTGCTCCGGCTGACCATCCGATTAGAGTCTCTCCACCATTATCGACTTCACCCAACACATAGTCTATATTGTCAACAAAAGGTTCAAAAAAAGTAAATTTTTTAGAAATGGCAGGAAAATATTCTTTTGTAAACGACCAATCAGAAATAAAAATATTTTTCATTATTTTTGCCTTCTTGTTTAGAATAAAAACGCGCCCTGGAGGAGTCGAACCCCCAACCTTTTGATCCGTAGTCAAACGCTCTATCCAATTGAGCTAAGGGCGCTAATTAGTGAGGCTTGTTTATATTAATTTTTAATTGGCTTGTCAATTGTTTTTTGGGTATTATTCAGGTATTTTAGGGTTGTTTAATTGGACTTGGCTTTATCGGTTATTGTTTTATAGTTACCCATAATATTAAATAAATTATCTTAAAACAAAAAAATACTTGCATTAAAAATTAATTAGTATATACTTCACATTAGAGTTGGTAGTACAGCAGTTTAAAAAACTAGTAAGCCGTGCGTCCAGCACGGCTCTTTTTTTATACTGCAAAAATATTTTATAATTAGCGAGGTAGAAATGCTCAAAGGAACAGTTAAGTGGTTTAACGACACAAAAGGTTTTGGATTTATCACACAGGAAAATGGTGAGGATGTATTTGTTCATCACACTTCAATTCAGAAAGAAGGTTTTAGAACTTTGGCTGAAGGTGAAAGAGTTCAGTTTGAAATTGAAAAAACCGGTAAGGGACCTGCAGCAGTTAATGTTGTAAGTCTTTAATCTTAAAGATTTTAAGCGGGCTTAATGCCCGCTTTTTTATTGTCTTATTTATATTTCCCCCGAGTTCTTTCAAAATTAGTTGATTTTAAATTTATTTTTTGTATTCTCTAAAAGTTACTAATATCTTAGAAGGTGAAAAATGTTTAACTTATTTATATTTGACCTTGATGGCACAATTCTTGATACCATTGAAGATATTCATGATTCACTCATAGAAACGTTAAGGTATTTTAATTTAAAAACTTTCGATATTGAAACTACAAAAAGTTATGTAGGTGATGGGTTTAAAATGCTTGTTAAAAGAGCAATAGGAAACACCTCTTTTAAAGATGAATATGAAAAAAAATTTAGAGAAATTTATCAAGAAAAACAAATTAACAAAACAAAACCTTTTGAAAATATTTTTCAAGTATTTGAATACTTAAAATCCCAAAACAAAATAATGGTAATATTATCAAATAAAGCATTTAAAAATACTGATTATCTTGTCAAACACTACCAATTAGATAATTATTTTGATAACTGGTATGGAGCTGACTCATTTCCTGAGAAAAAACCATCCCCTAAATCTATTATCTCTATATTAAATCAATACAATTTTTCTTCAAGTGAAGCTATTATAATAGGTGATAATTACACTGATATAGAAGCCGGAAAAAATGCTAATATTAAAACTTGTTTTTGCGAATATGGTTATGGTAAGCTAAGCGGTGTAATGCCAGATTTTAGAGCAAAAGATATTGCTGAATTAATTAATATATGCAAACAAAGGTAGAATTATGAAAAAATTAGCTATTAAAGCCAAATATATTTTTTATAACAATAAAATTCACACGGATAAATTCCTTTTAATTAATAATAATCTTATTGAAGGTATTAGTAATCAACTAACTGATGGTGAATATGAAGTATTGGATAAAGGGAATTCAGGGATATTTCCTGCTTTTATAAATACCCATACTCACCTTCCGATGTCATATTTCAGAGGTCTTGCTGATGACTTACCTTTAAAGTCATGGCTTGAAGAGCATATTTGGCCAGCAGAGAGCAAAATGCTAAATGAAGAGTTTGTTTATGACGCGACTACATTAGCAGCAGCTGAAATGATAAGATCTGGAACAATATGTGCTAATGATATGTATTTCTTTTCCAAATACATAGGAAAAGCCTTAAAAGATGTTGGATTAAGGGGTGTTGTTGGTGGTGGTGTGCTAGATTTCCCAACAAAATTTGCAAAAAATTCTGATGAATATCTTAGAAGAATCGAAGAATTAATCGAAGAATTTGAAAATGATGAATTAATAAAAATTTCCATTTGCCCACACGCAGCCTACACAGTAAACCCTGATAATTATAAAAAATGTATAGATTTTGCAAACAAATACAACATACAAATACATACACATCTAGCTGAAACAGAGTGGGAAGTAAATGAAATAAGTAATAGATACGGAAAAACACCTGTAAGATTATTTGATGAAATCGGGTTGTTTGATACAAATACAATTTTTGCACATGTCATTTGGGTTGATGATGAAGAAATAGAGATTTTAGGAAGAAAAAAAGCAAATATTGCTGCTTGTGTAAAAAGTAATCTAAAACTTGCAAGCGGATTCATAAAAGCTCAAAAGCTACAAGAAGCTGGAGCAAATATTACCATTGCAACTGACGGTAATGCAAGCAACAATAGTCTTAACATGTTTGAAGAAATGTCTACCTTCGCAAAAACACAAAAAGGTCTAAACTTAAACCCCACCATAATGAATGCAGAAAATGTTTTTAATATGTCCACAAAAAATGCGGCAAAAGCACTAAATTTAAGTAAATGTGGAGAGTTAAAAAAAGGTAATTTTGCAGATTTTATGATTGTTTCTTTTGACGATATAAATATGTTGCCTGTTTACAATCCAATATCACACTTAGTTTATACTGCTGAGCCTTCTAATGTGACTGATGTTTTTGTGAATGGACAATGTCTATTAAAAGATAGAAAGTTTACTACGATTGATATTGAACAAGTTAAAGAAAAAGCAAAATATTGGAGTAAAAAGATAAGGAGCTGAGATGAAAAACTATTCGGTTTACCAAAATCCATTAGCTGAAAGATACACAAGCAAGGAGATGCTTGAGCTTTTTTCAGCACAAAAGAAATTCTCAACATGGAGAAAGCTTTGGATTGCTTTGGCTGAGTCTGAAAAAGAGCTTGGACTTAACATAACTCAAGAGCAAATTGATGAGATGAAAGAAAATATCAATAATATTGATTTTGAGTATGCAGCGGAAATGGAAAAAAAGTTTAGACATGATGTTATGGCTCATGTTCATACTTTTGGAAAAGTCTGTCCCAAAGCTATGCCAATAATTCATCTTGGTGCAACAAGTGCATACGTTGGTGATAATACAGATTTAATTGTAATGAAAGAAGGGCTTGAAATAGTAGTTAAGAAGTTAGTTAATGTCATAAATAATATTAAGCAATTCGCCTTGAAATATAAAGACTTGCCTACATTAGGATTTACTCACTATCAACCTGCTCAATTAACTACTGTAGGCAAAAGAGCTTGTTTGTGGCTTCAAGATTTTGTATTGGACTTTGAAGAGCTTGAGTTTGTAAAAGAAAACTTAAAATTTAGAGGGGTTAAAGGGACTACCGGGACACAGGCATCATTTTTAAATCTTTTTGAAGGAAATCATGAAAAGGTAAAAAAGCTTGACGAGCTGGTATCTAAAAAGATGGGATTTGAAAAGGTATTAAAGATTGCCGGTCAAACATATACAAGAAAACAAGATACTAAGGTATTAAAAGCACTTGCAGGGATAGCTGAATCAGCTCATAAAATGGCAACTGATTTGAGATTACTGCAAAACCTCAAGGAGATTGAAGAGCCTTTTGAAAAAAGTCAGATTGGCTCAAGTGCGATGGCTTACAAAAGAAACCCTATGAGGAGTGAAAGAATTTGCTCACTCTCAAGGCATGTAATTACTCTGACTATCAACCCATATTTTACGCATGCTACTCAATGGTTTGAGCGCTCTCTTGATGACTCAGCCAATAGAAGAATCACTATTCCTGAAGCTTTTATGACAATTGATGCTATTCTTGAGCTTCTTTACAATGTTACAAACGGACTTGTTGTTTATGAAAATATGATTTTAAAGCATATTATGGAAGAGTTACCATTTATGGCAACAGAAAATATTATTATGGCTTCAGTTAAAAAAGGTGCCAGCAGACAGGATATGCATGAAATAATCAGAAAACATTCCATGGAAGCAGGTAAAGTCGTCAAAGTTGAAGGAAAGCCTAATGATTTGATACAAAGGCTGATTAATGATAAAGAAATCCCTCTTAGTAAAGAGGAGATTGAAAATATGCTTAATCCTAAGGATTTTATAGGTAGAGCTTCTGAGCAAGTTGAAGATTTTGTTGAAGCTGAAGTAAATCCTATTATCGGTAAATATAAAAATTGCCTTGGACTTAATGTTGAAATAAAGGTTTAAAAGGAGGATTATCTATGAAAGCAGTACTTTTAAAAGGTTTTGGGGGACTTGATGTTTTAACTGTAGGTGAGGCAGAAAAGCCCACACCTAATGATGACCAGGTATTAATTAAAGTAGCAGCAACATCTATCAACAGACCTGATTTAGTTCAAAGAGAAGGTAAATATCCACCCCCTCCTGGGGACTCAGAAATACTTGGCCTTGAGGTAGCAGGAGTTATTGAAGAAGTTGGCAAAAACGTTACAGGATGGAAGAAAGGTGACAGAGTGGTAAGTCTTGTTGGCGGTGGCGGATATGCAGAATATGCTGTAGCCTATGGAAATCATCTTATTCCAATCCCTGAAAATATGACATTTGAAGAGGCTGCTTGTATATGTGAATCATATATAACCGCTTTTTTAAATATTTTTATATTAGGCGAGTTTAAAGATGGACAAACTGCTATTTTACACGGCGGTGGCGGCGGAGTTAATACTGCGGGGGTTCAGCTTTGCAAAGCCCTTACCCCTAACTCAAAATTAATCGTTACTGCACACCCTTCAAAAATTGAAAATGTAAAAAAACTTGGTGTAGACCTCGTAATTGATTACACATCAACAGATGATTTCTCTCCAATTGTTAAAGAATTTACCAATAAAAAAGGTGTTGATCTTATTTTAGACCATGTAGGAGCAAAGTATTTGGCGCCAAACATGAATTCTTTAGCGTACAAGGGGAAGCTTGTTATAATAGGGGTAATTAGCGGTATTAAGGCAGAGCTTAATCTTGCACTTATGATGGTTAAAAGACAGCAGATTATAGGTTCCGTTTTGAGGTCAAGACCAGTAAGTGAAAAAGGTGAAATAGTATCAGAATTTATAAGGGTAGCTTTGCCAAAATTTGCTGATGGCAGCATAAAACCTATAATTTCAAAAGTATTTACAATAGATGAAGTTGTTGAGGCTCACAGAATGATGGAAGAAGATAAACATTTTGGTAAGATAGTTTTAAAAATTCAGGATATCTAACAAATTATAAGTCAATTTAAATATTTCGTTAAGGTAGCTCTAATATGGAGCTGCCTTAATGTTTATAAAAATAGCTAAACTCTTTTATTAATGAATACAGTCTTTGCTTCTTTTTATTAATAAAATCCCTATCAGTCACTTCATTATAGTTTTGGTCATAAAGAGTCATATTTAGTGATTTATGCGTTTCATAAGAAAAATATAATACAGACTCGTTGTCAATTATTCCGCAATTACTCCAGTTGCAACTAATTACATATTCCCTTAGAGGCATATCAAACATATTTGCACCAAAGGAGTAATCTTTGTGAGGATTACTTACCCCTACCAAATCTAATACTGTCGGTACAAAATCATAATGTGAAGTCATTGTATTAATGTTTTTAGGCTCTTTTTTGGGGAAGTAAACTATAAATGGCACCTTAGTTTGGTATTTACCAAAACTGTTGTTATGCCCAAAATGCCCTTCTTCATAAAATTCTTCACCATGATCCCCAGTGATCACTACAATTGTATTTTCCAAGTCCCCTTTCTCTTTTAAATAATTAAAAATATCTCCTACAAGGTAATCGTCATAGTACACTGAATTTAAATAAGCATTTTTTACTGCTGTGATATTTTTTTTACCTATTATAAGATAATTTGCTTCCTTTCCATTTGTATGAAATTTTTCAAACTCTTTAGGATACTCCCTTGCATGAGGTGCATCAAAAAAAATAAAAGAAAAATACGGTTTGTCAGATGTATAATTATCTCTAAATTTTTTAAATCTATCCACTAATATTTTTTCTCTCAATGGCTTGTCATTAGTATCAAAAGTATCTTCAACAGATTCAGGTATATCAATAAAAACAGTCTTTCTAAACTCAGGAAAAGTTAAAAGTGTCGCGGATAATATTTTAAAATTATAGCCCAAATCTTTTAATACATTAAAAATTACCGGTCCCTGTCTATTATTAAGAAAATCATGCCAATAATAACCGTATAACCCGTAAAAAAGAGAAAATATGCCAAATCGAGTTGAATTACCCCCTGAATAGTGATTTTGAAAATTTTGTGATATTTTACTTATTTTATAAATATTTGGCGTAACTTCATCATTAATCATATCAAATCTCAAACTGTCAATTACTACAACTAAAATATTTTTAGACTTTTCCGCTGTATTCTTAATAATAATTTTACTCTTCGGGTAATCGAGATTGGTTTTCGTAATTTTAAGCCCTTTTTCCTTATTTATATCGATTTTCAGCACTTTTTTCGCAAAGCCTCTGACCGTCAAGGGCTGATATAATGGGTAAATTTTTGTATATCTTGTAACATTTTGAATATTATATATATCAAAAATTGCATATCCAACCTTCTCAAAAGCTGTCAAAAGAATTAAACTTAAATACACCAATAAGATATATTTAGGTTTAAAATTTATCTTTGGACTGAACTTTACTATTAAAATCTCAAAAATAAATAATAATAAAATTAAAAATATAGAAGTCAAAGTCGTAGACATACCTAATTGTACTGAATCCCAAAATCCTGGCGTTGTAACCATTCCAATAACCATTGCATTGAAGTGAAACCCGTAAATTCTATAAATACCCAAATCCACAAGCAAAAAGACTAATAATATTATACTTGACAAGAAAATAAACAGTTTTTGTAACTTTTTAGTTAATATTATAAAAGGTAAGTTTATTATAGTTAAAACAAAAATAAACATAAATGCATTTGAAAGTGCCGATAAAATAACAAATATTTTTGAATACAACACATTACTTTTTGTTGAAAATAAATAAAATAACATATGTAAACATAAAATAAGGAAAAAATTAACTAATTGAATTTTAAAAAGTTCTTTTAATCTTTCTTTCACTTTATCCCCTTGGTTTAAGTATAGACAAATCTGTCGTTACCAACCTTATCAGTAAGTCCTTCCCATCAAAATTCACATAATCACCATCAAGTTGAGCATCCTTTACATTTTCAATTTTAATGACATTGGTGAGGAATATAGGTAAACATTTATAAAATGTAAATATATGAATTAAGTATTTTAAAATTTCTTTAAAATTGTTTTTCTCTGCCATTAAGACCTTGAAATAGTCGGACTTTTTATTATAAATCTTAAAAGAGCCTGCGTATAGATTTCCAATACTTACAATCATATGGCACGGCTTATAAAATTTCTTATCAAAAAAAACATTAATTGTAGTGTATTTCATAAGCATGCCTTTTATCCCCGAAATAACGTAAGCGTATTTGCCGATATATTTTTTTATATTTAAATTTATATTTTTCACGGAAACAGCATCAAGTCCAAAACCCATCATTTGTATAAAAACCCTATCACCTGCAATTCCTATTCTCATCGGCAAAGCAGTGGAATTAATATCAAATCTTTTTAGGGCAGTCTTATAGTTAGAGCCAATAGAAAGCTCGCGACATAAAACATTAACTGTGCCAAGGGGGATAAAATATATTTTAGTTTTAATTTTATTATAATACAAACCCTCCACAACATCTCGTATAAATCCGTCTCCGCCTATTATAATTACAAGTTTAGGGTTTTTCGATTCAAAAAAGTCTTTTGCAAAGCCTTGATATTTAGATTCCACAGCAACTAAATCTATTGAATAGTTGTCACTAAAATATTTTATAATATAATCTATCTTACTCTTACTATAACTTCCGCTAGCCGGATTATAAATTGCATAAAAACTCATTTTTTTATTTTTACCTTAGGAAAAAGCATAGGTACATTTTTCTTATACTCTTTATAAGTATCTCCAAAAACATTTATCAATTTTCTTTCCTCATTTATTGCCCCCAAAATAAAGTAAAGAGTAAAAATAATATTAGTTATAAAATCTTTAACATAAAGCGGCCTACCCCATAAAATTAAAATACCTGCAAGGTAATAAGGATGCCTAACAATACTTAAAATTCCCTTATCTGTTATTAAATTAGTAGATTCGTAATGATATTTCTCTCTATTTTTGAAGTATTGTTTAATCTGTTTTAATCCTAAAAAAGAATCATTATCATAGGATTTTGATGCAATATATCCCACAAAAAGTCCAATAGCGCCTACTAAATATAAAAATAACCTATATGGTAAAGGTGGATAAAAAAATTCTTCTTTTGGTAACTTAAAGTAAATCCCAAATAAAGGAATTAGTAAAACAGTAGATAAAAAAACATAAAAAAATCTATACCACCACAAATGATATATTTTACCAATTACCTTATAATCAGCTAATACACTGTGTAATATGCAGTAAACAATAAGAAAAACTGCGTATAAATAATACAATTTCATCCTACAAAAATCGAATTCTTCGCACCAATAAATTTAGCTAATTCATCAATATATTCTCCAACATCAAGGGAAAAATCATTAACAAAAAGCTCAATATGTTTTTTTATGATTTCACCATTCAGCTCCCTTGCGTATTTTTTTATAAATGGAAATATATCGTTATAATTTTCTGAAGAAAATTTAATAGAATTCCTGATTAAATTGCAAAAATCACCGGCAATATTTGCAATATTTCTGTTGATTAAGATACAACCTAAAGGGATAGGCAGGCTGTATCTGCTCTCCCATAAATCTCCCAAATCAGCAATTTTTGCCAGACCATAATCTTTATATATAAACCTACCTTCATGAATAACAAGCCCCGCATCTATATCCCCATTTACAATAGCAGGCATAATTTTATCAAATCGCATTTCAGTAAAGTCGTTTTCAAAATCAGGGAAAAAATGTTTATATATCTTAAAAGCTGAAGTGTTAAATCCGGGTATACCTACTTTTGCTCTTTTAAGATTGTCCTTAGTCTTGATTTTTTTTGACACCAAAATAGGACCACATCCAAAACCCAAAGCCCCACCCGCTCTTAGCACCATATAATTTTCTTTGACTTTATCAACTACTCCATAGGACACTTTTACAATGTCAAGTTTGCTTTTTATCGCTAAATTATTCAAAACTTCCACATCATCAAGGACTACTTTTATTTCGTAATGATGGCCTATAAAATTATTAATAATTGGTCCAAATATAAAAGTATCGTTAGGACATGTAGAAATACCAAGTTTTAATAACATCTTATATCCTAATTAGTCGGCAATGGGATTTTTCCAAAAAGGTATTTAAGGTCATCATCAAGAAATATAAGCCCTGCACCAAGAAATCCGCTTCTGGTATCATCGTTTAGAAAGTCATCATAACCTACATTTAAATATAAGTTCTTAGTAAAATTATAGTATAAACTTGTCTTCATATGAGGCTTTCTATCTGAGTTACTGTCTGAAAAATCATAGGCATCCAATGATATTTGGAGTTTTTCATCATCAAGCGGGAAATAATCTGCCCCTACTCCAAACTCTGACTCCATAAGCCCTATCCTCAAATCCACTTTATCATAAAATCGTTGTACATACTGAGCTATAAAAGTTAATGAATTTTCCTGCCTTTTGGTTTCTTTTACAGAATATGAGGTACTTGTGGAGCTTGAAGGTCCTTCAATATAATAAGGTACATCTCCACTGTAATTATATGTAGTATTCGTAACATATGCTTTCCCTTTAGTACTGGTGGCAAGACCTAAAAGATAATATTTATCCTTTCGCGGTTGCACTTTGAGCTTAAAATATCCTTTACTCTCCCCTGTATCCCACATCTTCTCACCACTGAAAGACAGATAAAATTTAAATCTATCAAATTGAGTTACCATGTTTTTCAATCCTTTAACCGTTTCCTTAACATCTTTGGCAGTCTCATTATCATTTAATAGAGTACCAATAGTACCATCACCTTTATTAATCTTATCAGTAATTTCATTAATATTATCTACAGACTTCTCAAGCTTTGCTGTGACAGTCTTCATATTTTTAACTGTATCGGACAAATCATCTTTAGAGCCTGCAACAAGACTATCTATATTTCCTGTAATATTGTTAACCTTATTGGCAATTTCAGGTGTTTGAGATTTCAATACTTTTGATACTTCCGTAAGATTTGCTATAAGCTCATTAATATTTGATTGATTGGCAATTGTCATTTTACTGATAGTATCTGTTATTTGCTCCACAATATTAACAATGGTATTTATTTTTTTCTGATTTTCTTCCAGAATAGTTTTAAGGCTTTCTGTTGAATATCTTACATTTTCAAGTGTTTTTGTCATATTTTCTTTCCCCTCTTGAGAAGAAAAAACATCATTGAGAGATTTTACCAGGATATTTACCTGGTCAGCTATATCACCCAACTTTGCACTTAACTGATCAAAGTCAACACTCTCTTTGGAGTTCGTAATTACATCGCCATTTTTTAAAGACGTACTTGCGGAATCTTCCCCTAACTGTTCAAGTTCAAGGAATTTTTCACCCAAAAAACCGCTTGCGCGAACAGAAACTCTTAAGTTTGACGGCAAGATAACACCTTCTTTTATTACCAATTCAAGTGCAACTTTTGAGTCTTCAAGTTTTATATCTTTAATATAACCTACATCAACCCCTTTAAATTTCACAATTGCATCCTTTTCAAGACCTGAGGCATTATTAAGGTAAGCCTTGATAATATTACCTTTTTGCTTACCAAAGCTTATATCTCCTACTTTTGTAGTCATATAACCAATTAGTATCAGAGAAAGAACCACAAAGACACCTACTTTCGCTTCAAGTCCAAACTTCATAAACTAATACCCCTCTAAAAAATTTTAATAGGTCCATCCATTGAGCCACTTAAAAACTGCTGGACATAAGGATTATCAGTAGTCCTTAAATCCTCTATTGTCCCGTTTATAACCGTTTTACCATCATAAATCATTGCCACATAATCAGCAATCTTAATTGTACTGTCAATATCATGAGAAATGACAACGGAAGTAATATTTAGCTTTTTTTGAGTGTTATAAATAAGATTATCCACTACATCTTTCATAATCGGATCAAGCCCTGTTGTAGGCTCATCATACAAAATGATATCCGGCTCAAGGGCAATCGCCCGAGCAAGCCCTACCCTTTTTCGCATACCACCGGAAAGCTCCGATGGCATTTTATATTCTACATCTTTAAGACCAACAACCCTCAATTTTTCTATCACAATATCTCTAATCTCTTTCTCTTTTAACTTAGTATGCTCTCTAAGAGGGAAAGCCACATTTTCATAAACATTCATTGAATCAAAAAGAGCAGCATTTTGAAATAGCATCCCAAACTTTTTTCTAACTTTTATCAATTCATTCTTATCTATTTTTGTGATATCAACACCATCAACAAATATTTCCCCTTTATCAGGCTTTATTAAGCCCATAATTTGTTTTAGTAAAACACTTTTTCCAGTACCTGAAGGCCCGAGTATAACAGTAATCGCTCCTCTTGGGATAAGAAGATCTATCCCTTTATGAACAGCAAAATTACCAAAACTCTTATACAACCCTTTTACTTCAATCTGAATATCAACGTTTTCAATCATTATTTATCCTAAAACATAAATGCCGTTAAAATATAGTCAAACACAAGTATAAGTACGCAAGATAAGACTACCGATTCAGTAGTTGCTTGTCCTACACCGGCTGCCCCACCCTTTGTATAAAATCCTTTATATGAACCAACAAGAGTAAGAATAAGACCAAAAACAAGTGCCTTAATCATACCATTGTAAAAATCTCCTACATCAACATACCTATACATGTTTTGCAAATATAATGTTTTGTTTATTCCTAAAATATTTACCCCTACAAAATAACCGCCTATTGTCCCGCAAAATACTGCGACAGCATTCAGTATAGGCATAACAATTAAACCAGCTATAATTCTTGGAAGTATTAGGTACTGTACAGGCTCAACTGCAAGAGAGTATAGTGCATCAATCTGCTCTGTAACCCTCATAGTACCTAATTCAGCAGTAATTGCAGAGCCTGCCCTTGCAGCAACCATAATAGCACTTAATACTGGGCCTAACTCTCGTGCCATCCCAAGAGCAACTACTGTCCCAACCATATATTCAGCACCGAATTTACTAAAACCAATATAACTTTGAAAAGCAAAAACCATACCAGTAAAAGTTCCGGTTAATATAACCACTGACAAAGAATTTATCCCAATAAACTCAACCTGCTTTAACAAAAGTTTAAATCTAAAAGGAGGTTTAAAGGCCCATATTAAAGTTTCAATAAATAAAAGAAACATTCTGCCTGAGCCATAAATTAAATTTGCAAAAGGTGTCCCTATTATATTTAAAAATCTAATTACTACTTCCATCTTCACTCACATATATTCTTGGTATTCTATCTGAAATTCTACATAAAAGTTCATAAATTATCGTTTCAGCCCAATTTCCCCATTCATAGCCGGACACATTATCCCCCAACAATTCGACTTCATGACTATAAAACCTTTCAGGCACATTTGTCAAGTCAATCATAATCATATCCATGCATACTGCACCAAGTACATTACATCTAAAACTATCTATTTTAACATATGCTCTGTTGGTAAAAAGTCTTGGATAACCATCTGCATAACCAACCGGCAACACACCAATTTTCATATCTTTGTCAGCAATAAACTTTCTATTGTAGCTAATTGATTCACCCTTTTTAATGTTCTTTATATGAACAATATTTGAATAAATGCTCATAACGGGCTTAAGATAGCTATCTTTAACACCATAAACATATCCAAAAGAAGCAATACCCGGACGAATATATGTGTACCTATTTTCATATTTCAAAATTGCAGAAGAGTTTAAAACCGAAGTATTTTCAATAGAGTATCTTTTAACATAATCGTCAAATTCATTTAATTGTTTTTTTGTAAAATTATCATCGCTATCAGGGCTTGAAAGGTGAGACATTACTAAAGCAATATCAAAGTTTTTAAATTCTTCTCTAAAGATGCTTAAATTCAAAGTGGTATCAAAGCCAAGCCTATTCATTCCTGTATCTATTTTTAATGCTACAGGCATTTTTATATTATGTTTTGTCAGGTAAGAGTGATACTTTTCGGCAATATCAAAATCATAAATTGTCATAATTAAGTTACTGTTTATAACATCATTAAAGTACAAGTTATCGACATAACCTAAAATCAATATTTTAGGTTTTTTCCCGAGATTCTCTCTTAAAGTTACACCTTCTGCAATAGTCGCAACGCTAAAAAAATCAGATATATTTGTAGATAAAAGATATTTTCCAAGCTCAACAGCGCCATGCCCATAAGCATTTGCCTTTAAAGTTGCGATAGCTTCACTATTCCCTTTAATTTTGAGATAATTAATATTATCTGCATACCTTTTTAAGTCTATTTTAGCATAAGTTGAGCGTAATTTTTTGTTATACACCATCAGTTTTAATTCCAGCAACAAAGAATAAGTAAGACTTTATAAATTCGTCTAATCCACCATCCATAACCGCATCAACGTTTCCTGTTTCATATCTCGTCCTCAAGTCTTTTACCATTTTATATGGATGCATAACATAAGACCTTATCTGATTTCCCCAACCTATTTCAGATTTGCTGTTTTCTAACTCATTTTTTTCTTTGTTACGTTTTTCGATTTCAAGTTCATATAATTTTGCCTTTAATATCTTCATAGCATGAGCTTTATTCTTGTGCTGACTTCTCTCGTTTTGGCAGCTGACAACTATTCCGGTAGGTAAATGAGTAATCCTGACAGCCGAATCTGTAGTGTTGACATGCTGTCCACCGGCACCACTTGCTCTGAATGTATCAATTTTCAAATCCGACTCTACTACATTAACCTCAATATCATCATCAATTTCAGGCAGTACAAAGACAGAAGCAAATGAAGTGTGTCTTTTATTATTTGCATCAAAGGGTGATAGCCTAACAAGCCTGTGAACACCTGTCTCCCCTTTCATATAACCGTAAGCATAGTCACCAATTATATTAAAAGTAACCGACTTTATTCCGACTTCATCGCCCGGAATCAAATCAAGCACTTCATATTTAAAATTCTTTTTTTCAACCCACATGGTGTACATTCTAAAAAGCATATTAGCCCAGTCATTAGCCTCAGTCCCACCGGCACCGGAATGAATAGTAACAATTGCATTATTACTGTCATTTTCACTGTTTAGTATAAGTCTCAGTTCAAAGTCAGTAACTCTCTTTTCAAGCTCATCAAGAATATTATTCAATTCACCTTCAGCGCCCTCTTCACCAGCATCAATTAGCTCAACCATTACTTTACAATCTTCTATTAACTGTTTTATATACCTATACTCTTCTAAAAATTTCTTTTTTATTGATTGTTCTTTTAAAAGAGTTTTAGATTCCCTTTTATTCCAGAAATCAGGGTCTTCAACGGATAATTTATCAACCTTTTCGATCTCCTCAATCAGCTTATCTTCTTTTACCACAGGGATAAAGAGCTCAAACTTTTCATTTAATTTATTAAATCTGCCAATCAGTTCTTCAACAATCATTCTTTTTACTCCGCTACAATTCAATCATTACGGCAATTTCGTCACAATCAGGGAATAACGGACACTTAAGGCAATCTGACCATATCTTTCTCGGAAGTCCATCTTTTGAGATCTCATAAAACCCAAGTTTTTTAAAAAATTCAAGTTTGTAAGTAAGAGCAAAAACCTTTTTAATACCCAAATCCTTTGCCCTTTTTAATGCATTTTCTACTAACTGTTTACCAATACCTTTACCAATAAAATCTTCTTTTACAGCCAATGACCTAATTTCAGCTAAATCCTCCCATGAAGGATGAAGTGCACAACACCCCAATATTTGAGAGTTTTCCTCATACACATCAAACTCAAATATTCTCTCGTAAATTTCACTCAAGCTCAAAGTTAACATTTCACCCTTTTTAGCATGAAAATTTACAAGATTTTGTATCTCTTTAACATCAGGTATTTTAGCACTTCTAATCATCTATTTAAGTCCTCTTGAAAGCTCAGTATATATTTCTATAGCTGTTTCTTTGTCAGGAAGAAGGTTATAACCTTTTCTTGCTCTTATAGTAAATTTAACTGCTCCTTTAGTTACATTATCAACAGTCAAAAATAATTTTACTTTGCCAATTTCCGCTTTTACATTACCGTCAGTGATACTTGCAAAAAGAATAACACCGTTTCTTTTTTTAACTATACTTATAAATTTTTCAATTACTACCTCTTTCGGAGCATCAACAGCATCACTTACTGAATCAGCCGTCAATGAGTAAGTAGCTCCAGCACCAGCAGCAGCACCCACTACAACAGGAGCCACACAACCTGTCAAATTGTAAACGGAAAATACAAATAGTATAGAAATTATTATAACTCTTGATTTCATGATTCCTCCTCATCTAATTTTCTGAGATTGTATAATATACTTAACTTTTTATCAACAAATATTTAATTTACAAATAACCATTACTCAATAGCCTCGAAATCAAGATAGAAAATTGTCCCTGCCCCTCTCTTAGATTTAAAGCTTATGTTTCCACCTATCTCTTCTACAAATATTTTGGTAGCATACAATCCAAGTCCAGTACCTAAATTCTCTTTTGTAGTAAAAAACTTATTAAATATTTTATCTGCCATTTCCTCAGGAATACCCTCACCATTATCCTCTACTTCTATATGCAGCATATTTTTTTGAAATGATTTCCTAATAATAATTTGTCCATTATTTTGAATAGCATCTTTGCTATTTATCACAAGATTTAGAATAACTTGAAACAGTTTTTGTTCATTAGCAAGCAATTTACCACCTTTAGAAATAATTTCAATTTTCAAATCAACCTTTGGTCTAACTATTTGTTTAAGAAAATCATATTTACTCAGCAAAAATCCATCAATTTCAACAACCTTTTTCTCCTCTGAAGTTTTAGAAATATTATTTAATGATTTTAAAAATTGTGCACATTGCTCCGCTACTTCTATTATCTTAATAGCACTTGACTCATCATACATTTTTTTTAATTGAAGAATTGATGCATAGTTAATTATTATCCCTAATAAATTATTTACATCATGTACAACACTGCTGACAACATTAGTCAAAGCTTCATCTTTTTGAACTATTTCAATAAATTTTTGATGCTGATATTTTTCAGTAAAATCGATAAGTATGATCAGATAAAATAAATTATCTTCTATTTTAAGCTTTATAAGGTTAGCATCGATTATTTTGTTTTCAATTAGTTGGCTTGATTCTGAGTAAACCTTTTTTTTCTCTCCTGACTCTTTGAACTTGTCCAAAATGTCTTTAATATTAGCGGGTAACTCATTTACACTAATGTATTTATCAAATAAAGAGAACCACTCTTGTGATGTTTTATTCAAATATACCTTCTCATCCTCAATTAACATTACACCATTAGGAGAATTCTCGATAATAGAGTAGTACATATTTTCATAAAGCAAACTTGTGCTAATAGCTTCCATGGTTTCAGTTATATCAAGACCAAACAGAATAAAATCTGCATCATTAAATTTTACATTAAATACACTTACGTAAAAACTCTTTTCCTTATTCTTAGTTTTTACATTTATTTTAGTATTGCAAGGTGTTGTAAGCTTGATAAACTCATTTTTTCCCAACAATAATTCACCTAAATTAGATATTTCACCTTCTTTAAAACCTATTAACTTTTCAGCACCTTTATTCCAAAAGATAATTTTACCATTATAATCAAATGCAATGATTGCCATAAGAGGCAAATCCAGGGATGACTCGAGAAAGGCATTATAAGATTTTAGTCTTGTATTTTTCACTTTTAAAACAATAGATATTAAAATGAAAAACACACCTATTAAAAGCGATGAAGTCAGAATAATAGTATTAATTAAGTACTCTTTAATAGTTATAGGCTTTGTGATGTAAAACCATCTGTGAATCAAGATATCCATTTCACCATTTTTTTGTAACCTATCTATATATATGTTAATTTTCTCTAAAAGTTTTTTTTGAGAGACTGGCAAGTAAAAAGCTATTTCAGACTTTTCAAGAAACAAAGGTTTATTATTAAGAGTGAGAATCTTAAATTCGCCGCGAAAAAAAGAATATATTATATCAAGACTGTTGTAATAATCATTTATTACCCAGTTTACATCACCACTTTGAAGAGCCATAAATGAATCATAAGTAGATTTATAAATTTTAACAGATAGATGTTTGTTATCTAAAGCCATCTTGTCAGCCAATATATTGCCAGTTGAGTTTAGCTTAACACCAACCGTTTTATCCATAAGGCTTTCATACGAGCTATCAAACTCATTCTTTACTACAGCCACTAATCCAGAATTAAGGTATGGACTTGTAAATAAACCTAACTCTTTTCTTTTAGCTGTTACATAAATAGAGCCGATAGCTACATCACATTGCTTTTCTTCGACATTTTTTAATAATTGACTAAAACTATAACTAACAAAACTGCAATCATATTTATTTTGACTGCAAAAACCACTTATCAAGTCAACATCAAAACCTTTCAAGTTACCTAAATTATCTTTATATACAAATGGCTTATATTCTGAATAACAAATGTTTAAATTATCTGAAAATCCTTGAGAAAAAAAGAACAAAATTGACAAAATAACCCATATAATTACTTTCATATTAAAACACTATGTTAATAAATTTATTTTTCAAGCTTTATTCCCACTCAACCCTATTTCTCCCCGAACTCTTTGCTTTGTACAGCATATCATCAGCACGCTTTACGACAGAATCAACCGTATCTCCATTTTTATATTCTGTAACACCAAAACTAACGGTTACTTTTCTATCATCCAATATTTGGGCTTCCTCTATCATTTTCCTTAAATTTTCAGCCAAATTTATAGCACTATTGAGCTTTGTTTCAGGCAAAAGTATTATAAATTCTTCTCCACCCCACCTTGCAAACACATCCACTTTTCTTAATCTGTTTTTTACAAGCTCGCTAATCCTTTTTAAGACTGTATCCCCTACATTATGACCATAGGTATCATTAACCTGTTTAAAATGGTCAATATCAAAAATAACTAAAGAAAATGTGCGATTTGCCCTTTTAGCAAGCTCAAGCTCACTTTCAAATCTTTCACTAAAATAGCGCCTATTATAAACTTTTGTCAGATAGTCTTTCATTGACATTTCCCTAAAATAATCTTCAGATTCTTTTTGCTCGGTAATGTCAATCATATAGTGAATAAACTCAACCTCATTAATAGGTATCCACCATGCTTTATAAAATTTTCCATTGTGACTATCTTCTATCTCAATACTAAATTCAGTTTTTTGCTCTAAAGATTCAGATGCCAAACAAAAATCACATTTTATATCTGTAAAACTCAAATCATTTGGAAGAATATATCTTTGTTGTTTGGATATAAATTGCCCGCAAAATATACTTTCATAGCACTTTTCGCCTAACTTGCTGCCAAATCTTTCCGCTGCATTTTTGTTTTGTTTGCGAATAATCATATCTTTATCAATAAGCCATAAAAATCCTGGAAGAAGATCAAAAAGTAATTCTATTAATCTGTTTTCTTTTTTTATCTCATCTATTAATCTTTTTTCGGAAGTAATATCTCTCGCCGTCCCAATTGCCTCAATAGGCTCATTATTATCATTTCTTACTATCTCAGCTTTTTCATTTATCCACTTTATTGTATTGCCAACAATTATTCTGTGCTCAATATCATACACTTTGCCTTCAAGCGCATTTCTCCATGCATGTGCTACAAATTCTCTATCGTCAGGATGAATACGCTCAAAAAACAGCTCCAAACTTACCTTCGTTTCTTTTGGTAATCCAAATATTTTAAATATTTCATCCGACCACCATAAAACATTTTTTTTAATATTTATGTGCCAACTGCCTGTTTTTGAAACAGATTGTGCAGTATTTAAATACTTTAGATATTGCTTTAGATTAAACTCCAACTCTTTCCTTGGAGTAATATTTATATTGCTCCCCCTGACACCCACGCACTCATTTTTACTGTTCAAAACAGGTTTACAAATATGTAAAATCCACAATTCTTTGTTATCTTTAGTTATGACCTTAATCTCAATGGGTAATACACGATAACTATCAGAGCAGACTTCGCACATATGGTTTTTTAAAATTTCCTTAAAGTCTTTATGTGCAATATCCAACAATAATTCGTGAGAGTTATTATATTCATCAGGTCTTTTTTTAGAAATTTCATAAAAATTATCAGAAAAATAAAATTTATTTTCAATTTTATCTTCAAAAAACTCATAGCTATACGAGTTTTTTACAAAAATATTTAGTTTTTCATTTAATTGACTTATCTTTTCAAAGGCATAATATTCATCAGAAACATCATGTATTGTAACAAAATAGTAATCTTTATTTTTAATTTTAATTATACTTCCATACACTTTAACATATTTTATTGATCCATCTTTAAGGTAATGTTTTAAAAATTTAACTTCACCTTTTGTTGTAATAAAATCTACACGATTTTTTTGCTCATCAAATGGGATTTTTGTAATATCTAATGCATTTAGCTTTAAGAGCTCCTTATAAGTGTATCCATAAAATTCAATAGCAGCACTATTGACTTCTATTATTCTAAAATCCTGAGGGTCCACTAATGCCATAGGATAAGGGCTTTTATAAAAGATTTCCTCAAAATTTAGTTCAGATAATATTTTTTTCATTATCAAACCTTATAATTTACTTATTATTCATACTTCTTCTTATTTTAAAAAACAACCTCATAATGCTTTTTATTTCTTCTTCATAAATGCCGTAAGCATAATCTACTTTATGATTTAACGTATTTATATCAAATAGATTAGCCTTTGTTATTACCCCACCAAATTTAGGCTCAGCCACTCCAAAAACAACTCTGTTTATTCTAAAATGCAAAATAGCACCTGCACACATAATACAAGGCTCTAATGTTGAATATAAAGTGCAATCGTTTAATCTCCAGTCCCCTATAACATTTGCGGCCTCTCTCATTGCCACAATCTCAGCATGTTGAGTAGGATCTTTTGTCTTCTCTTTTATATTGAAGCCATTGCCTATAATTTTATCATCTTTTACAACTATAGCCCCGACAGGTACATCACCATTATCAAAAGCCTTTTTTGCATAATTAAGTGCAATTTGCATATATTCTTTGTCCCATAAATTAAAGTGAAAGTTTCTCAATCTCACTCCTCAAAAGCCCCGCAAACACTACTGCCGCTGTTTCACCCTTTAAAACAGATTTAAAAGGTGAGCATATTTTAAATCCAATCTTATTTAAATAATTGACTTCATCCATAGATAGTCCACCTTCAGGGCCGATAAAAAATACCACATCAGTAGACGAAACATTAGGAAATTGTTTGTCAGCTCTTTCGTAAAATAATATTTTTTCACAGTCGTTAAATATCAAATCTTTCAACTCTCTTGCTGGCATTACTTTTGTAATGAAATTATTTTCAGCCTGTAATGAGCCAAATATTGCTTTTTTTTGATACCTTAACATTGTTTCGCTATTTAATTGTCTCAAACTTCTTTCTGTTATTATGGGAATAATCTCAGTTACGCCAATCTCTGCCAATTTTTCTATTGAGTTATCCATATATTCCCTTTTCATCAGAGATATACAAGCGATTAGTCTATAATTTGGTCTTGTTGAGTTTTTTATGCTTATTCGTTTTAATAAAGTGTTTTTTTTGTTTAAAGATTCTATCTCGTACAAGCCGATGTTAAACTCATTTTGCAGAACAATCCTGTCTTGCACCTTGAGTCTTAAGACTTTTATATGATTGAGTATTTCCCCTTTTATTTCTATCCGTTCATCAAATTTATTATCCCAATAAAATCTCTTTATACCTTCCATCAATCAAAAATTCACCCTTTCAAAAACAGCTCCAAACCAGTTATCCATTTCCATTTGTTTTAACACATTAAACTTATTATTTCTAAACTTTTCAAGGAAATTATCTTTTTCATTAATTAATATTCCGGAAACAATAAGATATTTTTCTGCATGACTAAACAGCTTATCTTTGATATTTAGCAGCACACTTGATATAATATTGGCACATACTACATCAAAAGTAATATTTTGCTTAATACTGTCAATTCCACCTGCCCAAACATAAATATTATCACACTTGTTCAAAGCTATATTTTCGGAAGTATTACTAAGGGCTACTTTATCCACATCAAAACCATATACCGCGACTGAGCCTGAAATACTTGCAAGTATAGAGAGAATCCCGCTTCCACAACCTACATCAAGGATAATTTTACCGCAAGATAGCTCCTCAAGAAGCATTGCAGCAATCTTTGTCGTAGGGTGATTACCAGTTCCAAAGGCAAGGGAAGGATTTATTAAAATACTTTTTTTTCCCTCAACTTTATCCTTTTCATCAAAAATATATTTTACATTCTCTGTCAGCAGTCCGGGCTTTAAATATTCCTTCCATTTTTCCTGCCAACCCAAATTATCAACGTTATTCTCTACAAAATCAAGATTCATTGATTCTAATAAATCTGAAAGCTTCTTGTCAGAATAGAAAATATATTCTTTTTGAGAATAAATATCCTCTTCAATAATATCGATATCCAATAATTTTAATGAAGCTTCAAGCTCATCTGTAATAATTTTAAGTCTGTATTCATACATTAATTTCACCCAATTAAAAAGCCCTCACATGAGGGCTTATATTATTTATTTAATTTTAAATCTACTTATTTGTGTTTGTAAGTCACTTGCAAGTTTAGAAAGCATCTCTACAGCCTGGGCAGATTCAGCAGCAGCTAAAGAATTTTCAGCGCTTACCTTAGAAATACTCTCAACAGCACTTGCCATCATTTCGGTTGCTTTTGCCTGTTCATCTGTAGCTCTTGCAATATTCTCAACCTCAAAAGATACATTTTCCACATTAACTTTTATAGTATCAAGGGCAACTTTTGCCTCTTCAGCCTTCTCTTTCCCAATCTCAACCTGCTCCACACCTTCAGACATGCTTGCCACAGCACCACCTGTATCGGCCTGAATCATCTGCACCATATCAGCAATCTCTTTTGTTGCTTTGACAGTTTTTTCAGCTAATTTTCTTACCTCATCAGCCACTACTGCAAATCCGCGTCCATGCTCCCCTGCCCTTGCCGCCTCTATCGCAGCATTTAAAGCAAGTAGATTAGTCTGGTCAGCTATCTCATCAATTACCTGTATTATTTGGCCTATTTGCTCGCTTGACTCCCCAAGTGTCCTGACAGTATCAGCTGTCTGTTGAACTGTCCTTGCTATACTTTCCATCATCTCTTTTGTTTCCTCTACAACTGAGTGCCCTTTAATAACAGATTCTTTAGCCTCATTAGCGCTTCTTGCCACATTCGCAGCATTTTGAGCTACTTCATTAACTGTTGCGTTTACCTCCTCTACTGCACTTGCAGTTGTAGCTGTCTGTTCAGATTGCTCCTGTGCACCGGCAGCAATCATCTCAGCATTACTTGAAAGCTCTGCAGAAGTTGAAGCAAGGGAATCGACCGATTCAGCGACAACCATCAACACATTTTTAATATCTTCAACCATCCGATTTACTGAGGCAGCAACTGTTCCAACCTCATCTGTATAATTTTTATCTTCAACCATTTTACTGAAATCACCTTTTGCAATCTCACCTAGAGCAAGATTTACGGCATTAAGCCTTTTGAAAATGAATTTATCATTTAAGTAAAAAATTAAAAAAGTAACTAATAATACTACTATTATAAGAACAACAAAATCCTTTAAAAGGTTCTTATTAATGGCTGCATATATCGGTTTTAGAGGAATCATAATTTCAAAAGCACCATGAACTTCACCTGCTTTCCACCCCTCCATCTTTACGCCTGTGGGGTCAATTCCATCTGAGTTACCCCAATACTTCACAGAGTCCGCAGGATCACCATGACACCATTCGCACTCTTTTGAAAGTCTTACCGCCTTGAAATACCTGATAAACCCACTTTTATCATCAACCAAAACTTTTTCAGGTGTCTGACCACTTCCAGAGTCTTTAGACTTTAATTCTTCCAAAATGTTAATTTCAGTTTCATCCGGTGTGTTATCTTTATTTCTTGGAGAAATCTTAGGAACTTTGAATCCAACCCCAAGCTCTTCTGACTTATTTTTTAAAATCTTAATAGAGCTGACAACCGGGACTGCGTATAAAAATTTATTAACATCCTTTTTTAATTCTTCAAAATCATAAATACCTGCATTCCACTTTTCACTCATAAATTCTCTTACACCCTCAGCGGTAACAACAATATTTCTTGCTCTTTCCACTTGAGAATTTATAGCAACCTTTTTGGAAATGGATGCCGTAATCGCAAATAAAACACCAAAACATAAAAATATTACAGCACTTATCACAAGAGAAATTTTTAGTTTTAAATTCATAGCTCCTCCTTAAATATTATAATTTATATACTATCATAAATTACCATATTTCTTCCTATATCGTAAACAAAAAAATAATGTTTAGTTGTTTTTTTAATATATTATATTTTAATATACTTTTATATAAATGAAGGATAGTATATTGCAAAAATGCAATTAAATATAACAATATAATTTATTTATATATAACATAAATATCAACCATAACAATATCAAGTGCAACATATGTTACTCATAATCGCAATTTTGCAACAAATTTTACATCGCTCCAATAAAAAAGTGTTGTAAAATATAGAATAATTATTATGGCACAAAAAATGCTTAAGATAATGTCATAATAATCACAGGAGGATAGTATATGAAATTTTTAAAGTTATCAGCTTTAGTAGCTGTAGCTACATTACTAATGATTCAACCACTTTTTGCTGCAAAACCTATTAAGGTTAAATTTAGTCACGTTGTTGCAGTTGAAACACCAAAAGGAAAAGCTGCAGAATATTTAAAGAAACTTCTTGAAGAAAAATCAAACGGTAGGTTTCAGGTTGAAGTTTACCCTAACGCATCACTTTACGACGACAGAGAAGCAGTTGAAGCACTAAAAATGGGTGCAATTCAGCTTGCTTGCCCAAGCTTTTCAAAGTTTACCGGATTTGTTCCACAGCTTCAACTTTTTGATTTACCTTTCCTTTTCTTGTCTGACAAGCAACTTCACAGCTATATGGACGGTGAATGGGGTCAAAAGATATTGGCACAGATGGAGAAAAAAGGGCTTGTTGGTCTTGCTTTCTGGGATAATGGATTTAAAGTTATATCAAACAATGTTAGACCAATCATCAAACCTGAAGATATGGATGGTATCAAATTCAGGATTATGTCTTCTAAAGTGTTAGAAGAGCAGTTTAAAGTGGCTGGTGGTATACCTCATGTGTTGCCATTTTCAGAAGTTTACTCTGCATTGCAGCAGGGGGTAGTTGATGGCGCTGAAAATCCATGGTCAAATTTTTATACTCAAAAATTTTATGAAGTTCAGAAATATGTGACAGTTAGCTATCATGGTTACTTAGGTTATATGCTTGTTACAAGTAAACTTTTTATGAAACAGCTTCCTGATGATTTGAAAAAGATATTTGTTGATTCCGTAAAAGAAGCAACAGAATATGAAAGAAAGTTAGCAAAAGAGCTTGATGAATATTACTACAATAAAGTGAAAGAATTAAACAAGCTTGAAATTTATGAGCTTTCTGAAGCAGAAAAGAAAGTATGGCAAGAAACAATGAAAAAGATTTATCCTGAATTTTACGAAGTGGTTGGAAAAGAGTATATTGACGCTGCTCTTTCAATCAAATAATTATTGTAAATTAATTTAACTAAAATAGTCCGCCTATTAGGCGGACTTTATTTATGAATTATGGAGATAACAATGAAAGATTTATTTGAAAAGTTGGACAGTTATCTTGACTATATAAATATGACCGTAATGACAGTAATGATGGCTGTTGCCACACTGTTAGCTTTTATAAATGTAGTTTTAAGATATGTTTTTGGTACATCTCTTACGTGGGCCGGAGAGCTTACTTCTTATCTTTTTATATGGTCAGCACTTTTTGGCTCAGCGTATGGTTTTAAAATAGGCCTTCATATTGGAGTGACGGCCATTATACAGTCAATTAAACCAAAGATTGCAAAATATATACTATCTTTATCACTTATAGTAATCTTTATATATCTCTTGCTTATTGTAAAATGGGGCTATGACTTTGTTATGTTTAATTACGAACTCGAACAGGTATCAATCGATTTGCAATTACCATTCTGGATTATATACCTATGTGTACCTATTAGTATGTCAATTGCCGCATATCAGGTATTACTAAAAATTATAAAAACTATAAGAATTCCAGCTGATCAATTCAGTTATGATATGGTAATGAAGGAGCAACACTGATGATAACTTCTATACTTTTTATACTTTTATTTATCTCACTTTTGTTGGGTATTCCTATTGCTGTTTCACTTGGCCTTGCCACATCAATTACTATGCTTGCTTTTACTGACATACCAGCGCTTGTTATCGCACAAAAAATGTTTACATCAATAGATAAGTTTGCCCTTATGGCAATACCTCTTTTTGTACTTGCGGGCAATTTTTTATCTCAAGGTGGTGCAGCAGAAAGGATTATTAGATTTGCTAAAGCATTAGTTGGACATCTTCCAGGCGGTCTGCCGATGAGCGCAATCTTTGCATGTATAATTTTTGCTGCTGTTAGTGGCTCTTCCCCTGCGACAGTTGCAGCAATCGGCTCCATTATGATTGGCGCCATTCAAGATGCCGGCTACAGTCCAAAGTTTTCCGTAGGCTCTATTGTAACAGCAGGCTCACTCGGTATTCTAATTCCTCCCTCAATCGTTTTAATTGTTTACGGCGTAACTGTCGACCAATCAATTGGTAAACTTTTCATGGCAGGTTTTATACCAGGAATATTTCTGGGGACAATGCTTATGGTAGTAACATACATCTCAGCAAGAAGAGCCGGATTTAAAAAAGAAAAAAGAGCTTCAAATAAAGAAATTTTTACTGCATTTAAAGAGTCTGTATGGGCACTTCTTGTAATTGTTATCGTTATCGGTGGAATCTACGGCGGAATTTTTACTCCTACAGAGGCTGCTGCTGTGTCTGCTGTTTACGGATTTGTAGTAGTAAAATTTATTTACAAGGATTTAAAGTGGGCCGATGTGCCTAAGATAATTATGCACTCTGCCGCTACTTCGGCTATGATTCTTTTTATCATAGCAAATGCAATGCTCTTTGCTTACTTTTTAACAGTACAACAGATTCCACAAGCTCTTGCTCAGTGGATTATCGATATGAATTTTAGCAAGGTTGTTTTCCTTATTTTTGTAAATATTCTGCTTCTTATTGGTGGCAACTTTATGGAACCATCAAGCCTGATTATGATATTGGCACCCCTTATCTTTCCAGCAGCTATGAAACTTGGTATTGACCCTATTCATTTAGGAATAATCATTACTGTTAATATGGAAATAGGAATGCTAACTCCGCCGGTAGGATTAAACCTTTTTGTTGCAAGTGGGATATCAGGAATGAGTCTACAAGAAGTAATAAGGGCTTCGATGCCATGGTTTTTTGCTTTGTTATTAGGACTTTTAATAATAACCTACATACCTCAAATATCACTATTTTTACCAAATTTGATATACAAATTTTAAAGGGGGGTATTCCCCCTTTTTTATAAGATAAAATAAATTCCAAAAGAAATTGCAGACAAAATAAGAAAATCTATCAGTACAATATCATTTATTTCAAATGTACTTAAAATAAGCTTCTCTCTTATAATATTTCCCGGTAATTCTTTAATATTTCCTATTAATGCCATAGCCACAAAACTTAAAAATGAAACAAGAAAAGCATATTTGTTTAAGCCATATGCATTGATAATGTTGCTATAAATAGGGAAAAGAAGAAGAATTATTCCAAGTGGGTCAATTAAATCCATCAGGAAAAAAGCCATTATATAAACCAAAACTAACATAAACCCGCTTTCTGAAAATAAAATAGCAATATTGCTTATCAAATTTTCAGTTGAATTTGTATATACGCTATAGAAATTAAAAATATTTATAAAATATATAACAGAAACAATAATACCTGTACGGATAAAGGCACTTTTCGCCGATATTTCAACTAAATGTGTTTTAAATTTTTTTGTAACTGTCACTAAAATAAATGTGTAAAGAAAAAGTATTTGTGAAATAACATCAATAGGAAGCGATATTACATAAATTAAAAAATATAGCCCGATAAAATATATTGCCACCGGCAGTATATGTAAAATATTTGTCCCAGCTTTTTTAGGCATAAAATTTTTATTAAAAAGTAAGAAATAATATATCACCAATAAAATCAGCGTATAACTAAATGATATTAAAATTGCTTTTTTTAACGAGACTTCCAGAATCGATGCGATAATGATTAAAGGTATTGAAATAGGAGCCACATAACTAACTGCGGATAATAGGAAATAACTTCTAACAAAACTTCTCTTATTTCCAAATTCCTCTTTAATGAAATCGTCACTCAAAACTTTACTGAAAATTACACTTGAAGATATGGTAGTACAAATTCCAAGAAAATATATTAAGTAACCTATTAAATTGTTTCCAAAATTACTAAATACAGCCTCTTTAAATCTTTTGGTAAAACCTGCATTAAGAAAAAGCTCTGATGAGAGAAGAAAAAAAGGGACTGAAATTACTTCCGGTTTTGTTACCAAGTTGACAAAATTTTCATTTAAGATAAATAAAATTTGGTCAAAACTAAGGCCTAAATATAAAGAAATTGCTAAAATGGCCACAAAAAAAATTGAGCTTAATGAAAAAGAAAAAAAACTCAACATTACAAAACTAATAAATAGTATAAGATAGCTAATCATATTCTTACCAATACACTTGTAATAAGCATAAATATAAATAATATATATATTAATTTGCTTAACATTTCCAAATTATACCTGCTCTCAAAACCTAATCTATAAAATTTGTTGAATTTCAAAGGCAAGATAAGAAAGATAAAAAACATTAACAATAATAAATATTTTTTTATTTGTACCAAATAATCACCTGAACCTGAAAAGTCATGGTATACACCAAAAAAGCTCACCAATATAGTTAATAGAAAAAGGGGCATAAATTTCATTTTCACAAATTGTCCAATTCTTTTAAAATTTCTTGAGATATCACATTTGTAAACTTCTCATGATATCTTTTATAAAACTTAACCCATAAAGCCCTATTTTTATCATCAATATAATGTATTTCTAAATCTTTTGCTTCCAACTTAATCATTTCAAAACTACGCTCATTGTCTTCAATAGCAAGTTTGTATTCATAGTGCGTAGAAATTTCCAATGCTTCTAAAATAATATCTTGTAACTCTTTATCAATGCTATTCCAAAATTTCATTGATGTAATAACAGCATAACCCAAATACCCATGCTTTGAAACAGTTAAATACCTTTGTACCTCATACATTTTTTGATAATATATATTACTGAATGTATTTTCCTGTCCATCAATTACACCCTCTTCTAATAAACTTTTTAAATTTGAAAAAGATTTAGTATACGGCTTTGCCCCGGCTAAACTAAACTGATAATTTAAAATATCACTGCCCATTGTTCTAAACTTAAGCCCTTTCATATCATTTGGCAGCTTAATCACCTTTGAGTTGTTAGTTATATGTTTAAAGCCATTATCCCAAAAAGCCAAAACTTTAATCCCATTACCTTCCGAATTTCGTTTTAATATTTCCCCTATATTTCCTGAATAAGCTCTGTGGATAGAGTAAATATTCTTAAATAAAAAAGGGATATCAAACAATTGAAAATCTTTTACATAAAAACTTAGCTTTGAAAAACTGGGAGCAGCCATTTGCACGATGTCATTCTTAAGTGCTTCAACTACAGTAATATCGTCAAAAAGTACCCCTCGTGGAAAAATCTGAACGCTGATTCTCCCATCACTCTTTTTCTCAACAAGATTTTTAAAATATAATACTGCCTTACCTTTGGGGCTATTCTCACTAACAACATGGCTAAACTTAATTACGATTTTAGTTTCCGCAAAAGAAGTTATGGTAAATGTCAGTAAAATAATAATAAATAGTTTTTTTACATACATTATTTAAGATATTTATTTATTTTTCTATGCAAGGTTGCTGGGTTTAAATTTGCATATTTACTTGCTTTTAACACATTACCATCACAAAAATCCAAAATATTTTTAAGATATTGCTTTTCAAATATTTTCCTGGCTTTTTCATATTCAAAAATTATTTTTGATTCATTACTATCTGATGGCAAATTATTTTCCAAAATAATATTATCCGATGTTAGTATATCATTGTCAGATAGAGCTACTGCCCGCTCGATAACATTTTCAAGCTCTCTTATATTGCCAGGCCAGCTGTAGTCATACAATTTTTTATATATATCAGGTTCTATTTTAACTATATTTTTTCTAAATTCATTTGAATACTTTTTAACAAAAAATTCAACTAAGTAAGGAATATCCTCTTTTCTTTCCCTAAGAGGGGGAATATAAAGACCTATAACATTTATTCTATAATATAAATCCTGCCTAAACAAATTTTCCTCTATAAGCTTATCAAGCTGCTTATTTGTCGCACAAATTAATCTCACATCAAAATTTATTGATTCAACCGAGCCTAATTTTTTGACTTTTTTCTCCTGTATCGCTCTTAAAAGCTTTGCTTGTAGATTTAAAGATGTTTCACCTATCTCATCTAAAAACAGAGTCCCCTTATGGGCCTCTTCAAAATACCCTTTTTTGGCGGTATCTGCCCCAGTAAATGCACCTTTTACATAACCAAAAAACAAGCTTTCCTGCAAAGCTTCGGGAATGGCTGCACAGTTTATCTCAATAAACCTTTCATTTTTTCTATCACTCAAGCTATGTATAGCTTTAGCAATTAATTCTTTACCAGTACCTGACTCACCTGTAATTAAAACTGTGCTATTAATACCTGCTATCTTTTTAACGGTTTGTATTATCTCCTTCATCTTTTTGCTTTTTGCAACGATATTGGGCAAACCGTAAATTTCACTTATATTTTCCTGTAAAACTTTAACTTTTGTTTTGAGTCTGTAATTTTCTATTCCTCTTTTTACCCTATTTAATATATCTTCAATGTTATCAAATGGTTTTGTTATGTAATCAAACGCTCCCAATTTTATTGCTTCTACAGCCTTTTCTATTGTGCCGTAACCTGTAATCATAATAAAAGGGATATCAGGATAATTCCTTTTTAAGATTTCCAATACTTCAAAACCATTCATTTCAGGCATCAAATGATCACAAATTACAAGGTCAGGCATTATTTCTGAAATTTTATTAAGTGCTTCATTAGCCGATAAATATTTAAATATATCAATATCTTCAGCACTAAAAAGGGCATCAAAAAATTCAAGACTGAATCTTTCATCATCAATAACAACAACTCTATATTCTTTCATTAATCACTATCCTAAATAAGGTATATTTTCCTTTTTCAGATTCGACTTTTATTTCCCAACCATGCTCTTTAATTATTCCTAACGTAATTGACAAGCCAAGCCCTGTACCGCTACCAGGCGGTTTGGTAGTAAAAAAGGGGTCAAATATCTTGTCTAAAAAAGCCTCGTCTATCCCTTCACCATCATCCATTATTTCAATAATATATCTACCCTCTTCTATCAAGCTTTTTATATATATATTACCACCGGAAGTAGTAGCATCAAGTGCATTTCCTATTAAATTTAAAAATATCTGGTGAACTTTTCCTTTATTCCCTCTTACCTTTAGATTTGAATCTATATTTTTATGAATATTAATTTTTGCATTTCTTATTTTACTGCCTAAAATTTTAAGCGCAAATTCAATACTTTCTATTATAAAAAATTCTTCATCTTTATTAATATGTTGCCTGGCATAAGAAAGTAAGTTTTCTACAATTTTTTTAGTTTCCATACCTGCATCAATAATTACATCCACTATCTTTTTAGAGCTACTATCTTTCAGATTTTTAGACAATACCTGAGCCATATTTAAAATCCCAACCAGAGGGTTATTTATTTCATGAGCTACACCACCAGCCAAAAGTCCCAATGCAGAAAGTTTTTCGGATTGGATTACCTGCGCCTCAAGCTCTTTTATTTTACTCATATCCTTGATAACACAAATATACTCATCACTTAATTCATCGGTTAATTTGGATACTGAAACCTGAGCAGGTAAATAGTTTTGCTCTCCAATAGACAGATGGCAATCAAAATTTCTTATACTTTGCTTTTCACTTATCTTAGAAAGTAAATTGTTATCAAATATATTTTTCAAAGTTTCAGGCTTTTTATCCAATCTTAATACAGCTAATGCCTCATTATTAATAGTTTTTACATTAAAGTCTTTATCAAATGTCAAAATCGCTTCAGGAGAGTTATATATAATACTTTTCAGATATGTTTCACTTTTAATTATTTCATTTTGAATTTTGACTGAATCAGTAATATCTTTTATAACAGATACGAAAGCTATTATTTCGTTATTTTCATTTTTTATAGGGGACCACACAATTTCAAAATGACCTATAGAATCTTTTAAAAAATTTTCTATCTGGATACTTTCAGTGACACCTTTTTTTAAAATATTATCCAGAAGGCAAAAATCACACTTTGAATCTCCCCCATGAAGAATTTCAAAACACTTCCCCTGATGCAATCCACCTAACATCTCATTTAAGTATTTATTATACCAAACTATATTGTAATCCTTATCTATTAGACAAACACCTTCAGTAATAGATTCTACAATTTTTTCAAATTTTTCGTGCTCAAGTTGAAACAGTTTTTCATATTTCTCTTTTTCTGTCAAATATCTGCTTAAAAAAGACTTAATGAAAAATAAAACCACGACAAAGACAAAGCCAAATAAAAAAGATGTAAAAGTAAATTTGTCCCCTTTTTTGGCAATTGCAGTCATATAATTGCTTTTTGGAGAATAAACAAAAACATAGTAATCGGAGCCATGAAACCTTTTGATAGAGAAAACATTTTCTTTGCTTTGAAATATTGTTATCTCATCCAGCTTATTAACCGAATAAAATTTTTCCAAAAGTTTCAAATCAATATATTCTTCAGATATTATTCTACCATTGTATCTGTCATAAATCCCTATTTTTTCTCCATATATCGAAAAAGATTTGTCATTTAAATTTAGCTTTTTAAAAATAACAACTTCATAGCCATTTATTAAAGTTGCAACACCAAAAATATTTTTATCATCAATATTTGCAAAAAAACTCCCTTTATTTTCAAGCTGCTTTAACGATGATAAAAAATAATTACTATCATAACCAATATTTGAGCTTAAAATAGAGCCGTCTTTAAATATAATAAATTTTATACTTGTTTCATATTCAAGCAAATAAGGTAAATTTTCAAAGTCTTTGGATAAATTTTTAAAGTAAATTATTTGTGAATCAAAGTCAGAAATAACGGTATTTAAAATCCTTTCATGTATCGTATAAATAAATAACTCAATTTTTTTATTGCTTTTTGTATCGATAAAAACCGCAAAAGAAGCCGTGAAAATTAGTAAAAGAAAAAGAAATACTACAAACTCATAATAACTAAACTTTTTAATAACTTTGTTTAGCATCTATATCTCTGAAATCATCTTGCCTCAAATAGTCATAAACTACCAAAGCAGCTGAGTTAGAAAGATTCAAACTTCTAATGTGCAAGCTATTCATAGGAATATAGAATTTTTGATTTTCAAATTTTTTATGAAATAAACTTGGCAAACCTTCAGTTTCATTACCAAAAACAAACATCGGCATTTTATTACATCTTTTAACTTCGGAAAATATATTGTCATACCTTTTATTACCAAATTTTGTAATGAGAGCATAATAATAATCTTCAGGTAGATATTTTTGTTCAAAAAGGTCTAACGAATCTAAATATTCCAAATCAACGTAATCCCAATAATCAAGCCCTGCTCTCTTTAAATACTTGTCATCAAGACTAAAACCTAACTCACCCACCAAAATAAGCTTTGCATTGATTCCTGCTGCAAGCCTTGCAATATTACCTGTATTTTGTGGTATTTTTGGATTTATCAGGGCAATATTTAACATATCTAAGCATTTATATCGTCTAATTTGATTTTTTTACAACCGCCCCAAATACTTTCAAGGCTATAATAATCCCTTTCATTAAAACCCATAATATTTACCAATATTTGCCCGTAATCTATGCAGACCCATTTTGATAATCCATATCCATCGACTTTAAGCGGAGTAACATCGTAATCTTTTTTAAGTGTTTCAAGAATATGGTCACAAAGTGCCTTTATATGAACATCTGAATTTCCAGAACAAATTATAATAAAATCAGCTAAAGATGATACCTTTGAAATATCAAATGCAACAATGTCTTCCCCTTTTTTATCGTCTAACAAGCTAAAAACTACTTTTACCAACTCATTACTTTCCATTAAATTTACACCTCTTTATAAAGATTATTTTTTTTTATATATTCAATCACCGGATTTGGCAAAAATGACGACATTTTACCGGTCTTAAACATATTTCGTATTTTTGTACTTGAAATATCGATTTCATTTGCCTTACATAACACTACTCTACCATAAAGGGTATTTTCAAAAGTTTCAAGGTTTCTTAATATTTTTAACACTTTTTTAGGCAAAATAGAGATAAGCTCAACAAAACTCAACTCTTTTCTATTGATTACAATAAAATTAGCTAAGTCAAAAAGCTTTTCCCAGTTGTTCCATGTCTGAATTGTAGCAAATATATCAGTACCGGTTATAAAAAACAATTGAGCACCAGGGTGATTTTGACGATAGTGCTTTAAAGTGAGATAAGTATAAGATACACCTTTTTTCTTTATTTCATAATCAGATACTACGTAATTACCCTTCATATGTTTAACCGCAGCTTTAACCATTTCAAATCTATCTTTTGCAGGGGTCAACCACAAATTTTTGTGCGGGGGAATTTTTGAGGGGATAAAATGCAATTCATCAAGATTAAAAGTCTCATAAACAGTTTTAGCTATATTTAAGTGACCAATATGTATGGGATTAAATGTGCCTCCAAACAGTCCTATTTTTTTCAAATTGTCCCCTTTTAGGCTCTTATTTGTCCGTTACCATAGATAATATATTTTGTTGTGGTCAGGTCAAAAGCTCCCATAGGGCCACGGCAATGAAGCTTTTGAGTACTGATACCTATTTCAGCTCCCAGCCCAAACTCGGCACCATCCGTAAATCTTGTAGATGCATTAACATACACAGCAGCAGCATCAACCTTATTAAGAAAATCTTGTGCGTTTGAATAATTTTCAGTCACTATTGATTCGGAATGAGAAGAACCATACTTATTTATATGATTTATAGCATCAATTAACGAATCGACTACCTTTATCGATATTTTTAAGGATAAATATTCGGTATTCCAATCTTCTTCAGTAGCTTTTGCTACTCCGTACTCTTTAGCAACTATATTACACCCGACTATCTCAACACCTGCATTTTGGTACATCGGAATCAGAATATCCAAAACATTTTTATAAATATTTTTATGAACAAGAAGTGTTTCTATAGCATTGCAAACACCGGGCCTTTGTACCTTTGCATTAAATGCAATATTTACTCCCTTGTTAACATCAGCAAACTCATCAATATAAACATGACAAAGGCCTTTATCATGCTTTACAAGTGGAATAAATGATTCCTCTGTACAATATTTTATTAGCCCTTCGCCACCTCTTGGTACAATAATATCAATAAAATCCTTAGCCTTAAGCATCTTATTCATAAGGTTTCTATCAGGGTCATTTAAAACTATACAAACATTTTCATCAATGCTTTCACTTTTAAGGGCTCTTTTTATAATCTGACCCAAAGCAGTATTTGAATATGAAGCCTCTTTCCCGCCTCTTAAGATAGAAACATTCCCTGATTTTATACAAAGAGCAGCAGCATCGACAGTAACATTAGGTCTGGACTCATATATTATTCCCACAACACCAAGAGGGACTCTGACTTTATAAATATTTAGACCGTTTGGCCTTTTATAACCTGAAACTATTGAGCCAATCGGATCTTCCTGTGCAATTATCTCATTTACACCGTTAATCATAGAATCTATTCTTTTATCATCAAGTTTCAGTCTGTCTAAAAGAGCTTCACTTAAATTATTTTTAATCCCGTTTTCTAAATCTTTAAGGTTTTCAGAAATTATATATTCTCTCTCACTATTAAGAAACTCAGCTATTTTCTTAAGAACTTTATTTTTTTTATCAGTAGATTCAGTCATGAATGAGTATGAAGCCATTTTTGCTTGTTCAAATATACTCACATCACCCTCCCTTTGTAATTACCATATCATCTATGTGTATCACTTCATCTGCAAACTTATAACCCAAAATATCATATATTTGAGAGGTTTTTTTCCCTTTTATCTTTTTAAGGTCTGAAGCGGAATACCTGACCTTACCTCTTGCTATCTCAACCCCTTCAAGATTTACAATCTTTACTACATCCCCTATATTAAAGCTACCCGTTATATCTATGATGCCTGAAGGTAAAAGGGACTTATTACTCATTAGAGCATGAACGGCACCATTATCAACAAATATTTCACCTTTTGAAATAGTGGCATAAGCTAACCAATGCTCCTTTTTACTTTTACGGTCATTAATAAGCCCAAAAAAAGTTCCTACTTCATGATTATGTATAAATTTCTCAATATTTTCAGGATTTTTACCGGAAATAATCCCTACAAGACAACCAGCATCAAGTGCTTTTTTAGCTGCCAAAAGTTTAGACCTCATCCCTCCTGTTCCAACTCCGCTGACTGAATCGCCTCCGAGATTAAGTAGGTCATCATTGAAATATTTCACTTCACTTATCAGCTTTGCAGAGTTATCTTGCAGAGGATTTTTGTCATATAACCCTTCGACATCCGATAAAATAAGAAGCAAATCAGCAGATAAAAGCCCTGCTACAAGAGCAGACAGGTTGTCATTATCCCCAAAAGTTTCATAATATTTCAACTCATCGATGACAACGGAATCGTTCTCATTAATAATGGGAATAACCCCAAACTCCAGAAGTCTTCTGATTGTATATCTCGCATTTAAATATCTTCTTCTGTTTGAAAAATCATCTTTGGTAATTAAGACTTGGCCTACATTTATACCAAATTTTAAAAAGGCATTTTCATAACATTGAATAAGCTTGGATTGACCGACAGCTGCACAAGCCTGTTTGTCAATAATTTCTTTCGGTTTTTTAATAAATCCTAAAGTTTTAAATCCACAGGCAACTGCACCTGATGAAACAATTACAACATTATTTACGTCTTTCTTTATACGACTTATAACTTCAGATAACTTATTTATAAACTTTAGATTTACTTCTCCGTCAACATCTGTGAGGATACTGCTGCCAATTTTGATTATTAGAGTGTCAATTTTAGGTAGATTTCTCATATAATAATTTCAAAATGGCAGGGGCGGCAGGACTCGAACCTACGAATGGCGGTACCAAAAACCGCTGCCTTACCAACTTGGCTACGCCCCTGCAAGGGAGCATCTATATACTCAAAAAAGTTTACCATGTCAAGCATTTTTAAACAAAAAAATTTAATTATCAAGTTTGTAAATGGAAGTAATTCTCCCTTCCATCTCCATAACATTAGTAACGTTGTACTCTAAAGCCTTTAACTCGTCTATTGACTTATTTATATTACCTTTATCTCCACTTATTCTAATCACTATATCCCTTTTACTTTCATCTTTATCCTTTGTAAAAAAAGTTGCCAAGCTTATGATATTTAATTCATATTTTTTGAGTACCGCAGCAATTTCCGCAATGGCACCAGCTTTATCATTTACAGTTATGTGCACTCTTGCCCCGGGTTTTCTCATACCCATTGCTTCTACAAAAACATCAAAAACATCAACAGCTGTTATGATTCCAACCAAATCACCATTTTTTTCTATTACAGGTAATCCACCAAACCTCATATCTCTTAAAATAAGCGCTGCCCTTTCAATCGGATCATCGGGGAATACGGTTATGACATCTTTTGTCATCGCTTCTTTAACTTCTGTTTTTGCCAAAACGTTATGCATTTCATATATATCAAGAGTACTCGCCTTTGATGGTGAAAATTCTTTTATATCTTTTTCCGTAATAATCCCCACTAATTTTCCCCTTCTAAGTACGGGAAGCCTTCTGATTTTGTGCTCCCTCATTAAGTGAAGGGCATCCAAAACGGTATCGTCATATTCAACAGTGATTAAATCCTTTTTCATCCAGTCTTTAATAAACATATTTTACCTCTTTTTTAAATAAGTTCGATTTTCTATAATTTCAGTTTTATTAATATCATTGTTAACATTAATGTTATTAACTCGCAATTTAAATTTTTCTTTAAAAGCCAAATCAAGCCCTTTAACATCCTTATTTATATGCAATGATAAGATATCATTATTATTTTCATCGTTACTGATTTCAAGTTTTATTGACACACCATAGCTGTTAGCAAATTCAGTCAAACTCCATTCGTGAATAAATACACCTTTTACCTTCACTGATGAATCTACACGACCAAAAACACCAAGAATCCTCATATCTTCCCTGTCGCATGAGCATTTTTCTAATGTATAACTCACTAAATCACCTGTAGCATATCTTATTAAAGGGTAATTTTTGTTCAATATAGTGACATAAGCTTCCCCAACCTCATTTTCACCTAATAAATCTCCATTTTCAGGATTTAAAATCTCTACAAAAATTTCGTTATCCACATGCATACCTGTTTTGTACTGACACTCAGTAGCAATAAGGCCTGCTTCCGCCGTCCCATACCCCTGATATATCTCTATATCATACTTATTGCTCAAATAATTTCTCTCATCATCTGTAATTTTTTCAGCAATAAGATAAGACTTGAGAAGACTATTTTTTTCACCTAACTCTTCCAAGACTTTTTTCAAGAAAGTTTTTGTGCCTATAAATGCCGTAGCACCAGTATTTTTTATAACTTCAGCACATTTTGAAGAGGAGGACGGCCCTAATGGAATTACTGATGCACCAATTTTTCTTACAGCTTCATCAAACATTTCTCCGGCAGGTGTTAAATGATATGAAAAAGTATTTACGACTATATCACAATGACCAAAACTTGAATATTCCAATCCTTTGTAAAACCTGTACTGGTAATAACTTTCAAACAAAAGGTTATAAATAGGGCCGGGAGATTCAAAAATTTTAATAGGGCACAAATCAAAAAAATCTGCAAATACTTTTATATCTTTTGTAAGCTCGGCCAAATCTTTTCTTGTTATAGGTTTGATTTTTTTGAAATCATCATATGTGCAAATATCGTCTATTTTAATATTTGAGCCATTTAATCTATATTGGATAAACTTATTGTCTTTATTTTGTCTTAAAAAGCTTGTAACCTTATCAATAGTTATCATGAAAGCCACCTTTTTCTTCTGCGGTAGTGCTTTACATCCCTGTAAGACTTATTGCCTGAGCTAACTCCAAGATAAAACTCTTTAACATCTTCATTTTCTATAAGCTCTGAACATTTCCCTTCCATTACAACCCTTCCGTTTTCCATTATGTATCCGTAATCAGAAACAGAAAGTGCCATATTGGCATTTTGCTCAACCAAAAGTATTGTGGTATTTTCCTCTTGATTAAGCTTTCTTATAATCCTAAAAATCTCTTTAACCAAAAGGGGGCTAAGCCCAAGGGAAGGCTCATCCATTAGAATCATTTTAGGATTTGCCATCAATGCCCTACCAATGGCAAGCATCTGCTGCTCTCCACCACTCATATAGCCGGCAAGTTGCCCTCTCCTCTCCTTAAGCCTTGGAAAATAAGCATATACTTTCTCAAGGGAAGTTTTAATATTAGTATTTGAAGATGTGTAAGCTCCTGCTATAAGATTCTCTTCTACTGTCAAATCTTTAAAAACTCTCCTACCTTCCATTACCTGAAATATTCCACTCTTTACAATTTCTGAAGCATCTTTTTTATCGATTTTTTCCCCTTCAAAAAATATATCACCATCTGTAATCTCACCATTATCAGGTCTTAAAAGTCCGGAGATGGCTTTTAATGTGGTTGTTTTCCCTGCCCCGTTTGAGCCTAGAAGGGACACTATACTATTTTTTTGGACCTCAAGGGATAAACCCTTGAGGACAAGTATAACATCATTGTAAACAACTTCAATATTATTAATTTTTAACATTAGTCCGCCGTAATATAATCTGTAACCGGTATCATACTAGAGTTTTTAATCTGATAAATTTTAAGTGCTTTTATCCCTTTATGACTTTCTTTAGTAAAAGTTACCGGTGCAGTAAGCCCCATAGTGCTAAAATCTTTAAAAGATTCAAGGGTTTTCTTAATATTCTCTCCGGTAAGTTCACCTTTTGTCATCTTTAAAGCTGACAACAAAACATACATTGAAGAAAAACCTTGAATATAGTTTACTTCTCTGAAAGTTACATCGGGATGATATTTTTTATTTAACTCATGTAAAAATTTTATCCCTTCCACATCAGTCTGCCCCCAAAAAGCAAAAGAGCTTGTACCATAATAGCCTTCAGCTGCATCTTTTGCCAAATCGATAAGAGTTTTACCGAAAGTCCAGTTGAGTCCTATAAATTTTGTATCTATACCAAGCTTTTTAGCATCTTTTAAAATAGTAGAGGCAGCCATATAAGTTTCTTGCACGAGAGCATACTCAGCCCCAGCTTTGGAAAGATTTAACAGCTGGCTTGTAGCATCAAGGGCTTTTAAATCCACAACCTGCTTATCAACAAGCTGAACCCCTATTTTCTTAGCATATTCTTCACCATCAGGGAAAAATGGCGACCTTCCAAATCCTGTGTCATTGTAGATAAAGGCGACAGTTTTTTTCTCACCTTTATCCTTTATAAATTTGAGTGCTATTCTTGCTTGATCAGAATAAGTAGCTCCCACTAAAAAATTATAAGGATTATTTTTTGGATCGGTAATATGTTCTGAATATGACGCAGAAAAATATGGAATTTTGTCCTTAGTTATAAATTTTGACAAGGCTTCCGTATCACCAGTCCCCCAACCGTGAATAGCAACAACCTTTTTTCTAAGGAAATCTTTATATGCCGCAATTGCCTGAGGAATCTTATATTGGTAGTCAACCATCAAAAGTTCAACCTCATTTCCATTTATCCCGCCATTTTCATTAAAATATCTGACACAATCTCTGACCCCTTCCGCATACGGTTTCCCGACATCACCGGTAGGTCCAGTTAAATCAACTAAAGCTCCCACTCTTACTTTTCCAGCATAAGCCATGGATACCAAAAAAACAGATATGAACAAAACCAAAAGCTTTTTCATACGACATCCTCCAATTTTATTTAATATGAAAAAGGCCAAAGTTTAAAATAGGCCTTTATCAGATTCCATCTTCTCACAAGCCCTTCTGGCTCAAAAAGCAAAAATATAATTATTACTATACCAAATGCAGCTTCCCTTATTGATGCGAATGCCTGGGTTAGAAAAGGGTAGCTTGAAGTAAAATAATCGGTAACAAATCTTAAAACCTCAGGTAAAAGGGTAATAAAAATCGCCCCAAAAATACTACCTAATATTTTGCCTAAACCACCGATAATTATCATTGAAAGATATTGAATCGATACCCCTATCGTAAAATGCTCAGGAGTAATGATAGTAACATAATATGCCCACATTGCCCCTGCAACACCGGCATAAAATGAACTTATTCCAAAAGAAAGTATTTTATATTTAAAAATATTAATCCCCATCGCTTCAGCAGCAATATAATTATCTCTGACACTCAAAAAAGCGCGACCTATTTTTGTCCTGACAATATTCTTGGCCGCAGTTACCATTAAAATTGTCATAATAAGTCCAAAAAAGTAAAATTTAAAATCATTATCAAGAGAAATATTAAAAAAGTTTGCATAATCAAGGGAAAGCCCTGTAACACCACCAGTGATAAATTCCGCACGTATAAAAATAAATTCCAAGATAAATTGAGCTGCAAGGGTCGCTATTGAAAGATACAAACCTTTTAGCCTTAAAGAAGGTATCCCGAATATCATACCTACAATTGCTGTTATAAGACCAGCAATAGGAATGGAAATAACAAAATTTAAACCATATTGGTTTGCCAGATACCCTGCAGTATAAGCACCGACACCTATAAAAGCACCTTGTCCCAAAGATATTAGACCGGTAATTCCTGTCAGAATGTTAAGTCCGACTGCGCCAATTACAGCAATAAATATAATGTTAAAAAGATACAAAAAATAATCATCAATAAAGAATGGGATTACAAAAAGAGATATCAGAAACCCATATATACATATTTTGGAAAACAACGACTTATAAATTGCCGCATCTTTTTCATAGCTTGTTTGAAATTCACCACAATTTGTATAATTCATACTTTCTCTACCTCAACAGTACCAAACAATCCGTAAGGTTTTATCATTAAAATAATTATCATAAAAATAAATGGGAAAACTTCCTTTGCTCCCCCACCAATTAGAGGGTCAATATAACCCCCTGCCAAATTTTCCAATATTCCTATTATCAGACCCCCTACAATAGCTCCCAAGATACTGTCAAGCCCTCCCAAAATTACTACTGGAAACACTTTAAGGCCAAACTGAGATAAGCTTGTATTGATACCATTTATATTCCCTATCAATATCCCACCTACACTTGATACAACAGCAGCTATTGCCCAAGACAGTGCAAATATCCTTTTTACATCTATTCCCATTGAAAGGGCAGCCTGTTGATCGCTTGCTACCGCTCTCATAGCAATACCAACCTTTGACTTTTTGAAAAATATAGTAAAAAGAGCTAAAAAAATTGACACTGAAATAATTGAAAAAATGTAAACATAACTAATACTTATCTCACCAATAATTAATGGCTCTTCAGGAAAAATTTGTGGAAATGTTTTCGTATTTGTACCCCAAATAAGTTGCACCACTGATTTTAAAACCGATGATAACCCTATGGTAAGCATAATAATTGATATAATTGGCTCACCAATCATTTTTCTAAGAAAAATCTTTTCTATAAAAAAACCAAAGAAAAACATAAAAAGTATAGTAATTATGAATGAAGCCACAAAATTAAGCCTGTATTCAACGGTTAAGTGCAAACAAATATATGCACCAACCAACAGCAACTCACCCTGAGCAAAGTTAACTACACCGGTTGACTTGTAAATTAATGTAAACCCAAGGGCTACAATTGCATAAATACTCCCCATAACTATCCCTGCTACAATTAGCTGAAGAAAAAACTCCATATCTACTCCATAAAATATATTTTCATAACTGTATTTATAGTCTTCTCTCTTCCATCTTGCAGTTTGATGGTAGCAGTAATTTGTTTTTCCCTGACATCTTCATAAAGTGCATCTACTAGCTCTTTGTACTTTTCAGAGATAAAACCACGCCTTACCTTCCTTGTCCTTGTAAGCTCACCATCATCAGGGTCAAGCTCTTTATACAAAAGCAAAAACTTCTTTACCGTATGCTCTTTTTTCAGATCAGCATTCACTTTCCTTACTTCTTGTGCAACCAATTCATAAACTTCATCTTTTGAAGATAAATCAGTAAAGGTAGAATAAGTTATCTTATTTTCTTCTGCCCATTTACCCACTATCCCCATATCTATATTTAAAATTGCCGTAATATAATCCCTTTTATCTCCAATTATAACTGCTTCTTTTACAAATGGGCTAAACTTTAATTTATTTTCTATAAATTGAGGTGAAAACATTGAACCATCAGATAAATACATTAAGTCCTTCTTTCTATCTATTACTACAAGCTTTCCATTTTCATCAAAGTAGCCCGCATCTCCCGAGTACAACCAACCATCCTTAAGAGTAGCCTTTGTAGCCTCTTCATCTTTATAATAACCAAGAAAAACTGCATCACTTTTCGAAATAATTTCATTATCTTCAGTAATTTTGATTTCAGTCCCCTCTATTGGTAACCCTACGGAAGTAAAATCAACATCGTCCACTCTATGAATACAAGAAATCCCCGAAATCTCTGTTTGTCCATATATTTGTTTTAAATTAATCCCTAAAGCATGGAAAAATTTAAATGTATCAGGCCCTAAAGCTGCACCACCGGTAATCGCACTTCTTACATTGGTAAATCCAAGTCTTTCCTTTAATTTTCTAAAAACGGCGTAATATGCTATTTTATATTTAAGCTTACCTAAAAATGTTAAACTTTGTTTATTAAACTTACTTTCAGCATAACTATAGCCAATCGGTAAACATTTATTGTAAATCCATTTTTTTAGCCTTGAAGAATCCATTATATTCATCTGAACGGTTGCAGCCAAATTTTCCCATACTCTCGGAGGAGAAAAAATCAAATTAGGTCCAATCTCTTTCATATCATTTTGCACTGTGTCATGATTTTCAGGAAAATTTACTTTAAATCCGTACATCAGTGCACTAGCAATACACATCATTTGCTCCCCTATCCATGGCAATGGTAAAAAAGAGACAAATTCATCCTTTTCAAATTTTGGGTCAGCTTTTCCAAGGCTTCTTGACATAAAGGAAAGATTTTTGTGACTGAGCATAGCAATTTTAGGGAATCCGGTTGTGCCCGATGTCGTACACATAACCGCTACATCATCCAACGTAACAAACTGAAGTTTATCTTTAAAATATTCCTCTAACTTAATATTATAATTATTATTTACAATATCATCAAAAAACACCAATCTATCGTCATCATACTGATACATCCCTTTTTTATCATAATA